>JANLOU010000382.1:0-20662 GCA_031366735.1 Candidatus Eiseniibacteriota bacterium | reverse complement strand
TGACTCCGCGCATGCGGCCCAGGTCTCGTCCACTTCCCAGGTGTGCGGCGCGAGGATGGCCAGCACCGGCATCGTCAGTCGCCCGACTTCGCTCGAGAGATCGGCGCTCACGGCGAGCGTGATCCAAGGGCGGATCATGGCGGGGTCCAGCTGCGACACCTCGGCGGCGAGCTTCGCGCCCTGCACCGAGTCGCGGCCGAACGATTCGTAGGTGGCGCGCAGCGTGCCGTCGTAGTCCAGGGCGAGTGCTGCCGCGAGGGCGGCGCGATCGGCGGGAGCGAACTGCGGGCGCAATGCGGTCTCGACGAGCACCAAGGCGCGCACGCGCTCGGGGGAATGCAGCGCCTCCTCGGCACACACCAGACCGCCGACGGAATGGCCCACCAAGACGACCGGCTCATCGCCCAGCTCCGCGAGCGCGCGATCGAGCATCGCAGCGGCAGCAGTCAAGGTGAGCGGGTTGGGAAGTTCCGAGAGCCCGTGCCCGGGCAGGTCCACCAGCACCACGCGGTGATCGCGGGCGAGATCGCGCGCCATGGGCAGCCAATGTTCCGAGCGACTTCCCAGCCCATGCACCAGCACCACGGTGGGCCCGCGGCCGAACGAACCGAGGGCGAGCCGCTGGTGCGGTGGCGTGGCGCCGCGCGAAGCCAACAGGCAGAGCGAGACGGTCGCGAGAACGAGGAGTGCAGGGCGTCGGGTCATGAAGGGGTGCGCCCCTGACAGGGCGCTACCCGCGTCATCGGCAGGTCTGCATCCCAGCTTGCGCACGGAACTGCGGCGACGGGACCGGTTTCATCCGGGATGGTGCACACCGGCGGGCGCACCCGCGCATGGAAAGGTCGTCATGCAGCCCAAGGAGCCTCTAGTATGCCGCGAGCTTCGTCCCAGCGCCTTGGAGGCCCGATGTCTTCCACGCCGACTCGAGTGATGCGTGCGGTCGTCCAGCAGTTGCTGCTCGCGGCGTTGGTCGCGCTATCGTTCCAGGCGTCCACGGGCCTGTTGACGGTGAGCAAGTTCGTACCCGTCTCGGTGATGGCGGGGCTGGCGACCGCGATCCTGCTCCTCACCGGGCCCCGATCCACGATCGCGATCGCGCTCGGCCTGTTCGCGGCGCAATGGCAGTTGGGGCGCACGGCCGGGCCCGCTGCTATCGCCTCGCTCATCCAGACTGCACAGGCCCTCGCGGGATGGGCCGTGGTCGTGCACCTCTTCCGCTGCCGCGATCGATTCGACCGGCCGCGCGATGTCGTGGCGCTTGCCGCCGCCGGCGCCGCGGAAGGCTTCGTTCGCGCAGCGGGGCAGACGCCGCTCCTGTTCTTCGAAGGACGCCTGGGTGCGGACCAATTCGCGCTGGCCAGCGTGTCGCTGTGGATCTCGGCGTTCTCGGGCGTGTTGGTGTTCACGCCAGCGATGCTGGCCGTGACACGCGGAGGACTGTTCTCCAATCGCACCGCTGGACGGCGCGAGCTGGTGATCGCGATGGGGCTCGGAGTACTGATGCAGGCGGCGGTGTTCCTGATGCCGCGCGGGATCGTCCCCGGCATGATGATCTTCATGCTGGGCGTGCTGCCGTTGCTCTCGTTCGTCGCGGTACGCGGAACCGCGAACGCGACGGCGGTCATGACCGCCGTGATCGCGCTCATCGTGATGGCCGCCACCAGTCGCCATGTGGGTCCGTTTGGGGCCGAGAGCCCGCCGCGCGACATGCAGCTCGTGCAGATGATCCTGGCTCCGGTGGGGATGTTCATGCTGCTTCTTTCAAGCGCCGAGATGAGCCGACGGCGCGCTATCCGAGCACTGAGCGCCACCCACGCCCAGATGGAACGCGCGCTCGAGGGCAGCGATTCTGGTCTGTGGGAATGGCGCGCCGACACTGCCCGCAATTCCTACGATGCTCGCATCGCGCGCATGTTCGGTGAGCCCGCCGACGCCGGGCTCCACCTGCCGATCGGGCCCTACGATGGTGTGCATCCCGAGGATACGGAGCGCCTCAAACAAGCGCTCCAGGACCACATCGATGGACGCACACCGGCCTTCGAGGTGGAGATCCGCCACAAGCATCGGGACGGCCACTATGTGTGGGTGCTGGACCGCGGCCGCGTCATGGAGCGGGCCCTCGACGGCTCCCCCTTGTTACTCTCGGGATCGCTCACCGATATCACGACCCGCAAGCGCATCGAGGAGGAACGCGCCGCGCTCGAGGAGCGTATGTTGCAGACCCAGAAACTCGAAGGGTTGGGGCTGCTCGCCGGCGGTGTGGCACACGACTTCAACAACATCCTTACCGGCGTGCTCGGGCACGCCGATCTGGCGCGGCGCGAAGTGCCCGCGGGCTCCCCCGCACAGGAACACCTCGACCACATCCTGGCCGGCGCCCGCGCCGCAGCCGACCTCACGCGCCAGATGCTGGCCTTCGCGGGCCGTGGACATGTCGCCATGCAACCGGTCTCGCTTGCGCATCTGGTCACCGAGATGGGGCACCTGCTGCAGGTCTCGATCTCACCCAATGCGATCGTGCGCTACGATCTCGGTGCCTCTGTCCCCGCGGTGAATGCCGATCCGGCGCAACTGCGACAGGTGGTCATGAACCTCATCCTCAATGCCGCCGAAGCGTTGGGACCCGAGGGTGGTGTGATCACCGTGCGCGTGCGCGCACAGTGGTGTGACCGTGCCATGCTCACCTCCCGCTGGATGCACGACGAGTTGCCCGAAGGGCGTTATGTGGTGCTCGAAGTGCGCGACGATGGCTCTGGCATGGCGCCCGAGACGCTCGCACGCATCTTCGATCCGTTCTTCAGCACCAAGTTCACCGGCCGTGGGTTGGGGCTCGCCGCCGTGCTCGGCATTGTCCGCGGACACCGTGGCAGCGTGCTGGTCGACACTGCGCCGGGTCGCGGCACCACGTTCCGCGTCATGCTGCCCCCTTGCGCAGCGACGACGGAGCCCGACGCTTGCGACGCCCCATCACCGCAATGGCAAGGCGTCGGACTGGTGCTCGTGGTGGATGATGAAGACTCCGTGCGCACGCTTGCGGAGCTGATGCTGCGACGACTTGGCTTCAAGGTGATCAGCGCCCAGGACGGCGCCGAAGCGCTTGCGCATTTTCGCAAGCAACCCCAGGCGTTCCGTGTGGTGCTGCTCGACCTCACCATGCCCGGCATGGATGGGCTCACGGTAGCGCGCGAGATGCATGCCATCGATCCGGATGTGCGTGTGGTGTTGACCACGGGCTACAGCGCGCCGCCCTGGAGCGCGGGGCCGAGCCCAGCGGGCATGGTCGGGTTCCTCGAGAAGCCCTACCGCCTCGAGGACCTGACGCGCGTCCTGCGCCAGGCGCTGGAGACCGTGCGCGTCTGAAAACCTGCCTTTTGCCCACCTGCAAGATTCTTCTTGCCTACTGCACATCTGTGCAGTAATATTCCCCCCGTCAGGTGATCCCATGAAGAACGAAGCCCTCGATGAAGCCGTGGCGGTGCGCGCCGACTTCCAGGGCGGCCAGGTGACTCCCATCGCGTTCAAGCGTCGCGGTCGGGAGCACCGGGTCGCCCGAGTCAACACGCGCTGGGTGGACCGAGCGGGAAAGCATCCCCGTTTCTATTTCTCGGTCACCGACCACAACGGCGATGTCTACCAGCTTCAGCTTCAGGGTGGTGACCTGCTGTGGTGGCTCGATTCGGTCACGCTGGAGGGATGACTTCATGACCGCTGACCCGAAGAGCCTCCCCCGTTCCGCCGCGGTCGCCGGGGACGCGCAGGATGCGCGCCACCCCTCGGCCACGCACCACACGGCACCCGTGAGGCTCGAGGCGAGCGTCGCGGCGGAACCAGGGACCCATGCAACGGGCGGTCTCGCGTCCGGCACCGACATCGCGGGGATGGTCGGGTCCGCCGGCGCGAGCCGCCCGCCTCTACACACGCAGACCGGCACGGACACGCGCACCGTGTTGCACCTCGACATCGACGCGTTCTTCGCCTCGATCGAGCAACTGCGCGATCCGCGCCTCAAGGGGCGGCCCGTCATCGTGGGCGCGGGTGTGATCGCGTCGTGCTCCTATGAAGCGCGTCGATTCGGGCTCAAGGCGGGCATGCCGCTCGGCGAAGCCCGTCGCCGCTGCCCCCAGGTCGTGATCCTCGAGGGCCATGCGCAGGTCTACCGCTGCTTCGCCGAGCGCATCTTCGAGCTGTGCCGCACGCTTTCGCCCGATGTCGAGACCTATCTCGACGAGGCCTACCTCGAACTCACCGGCACCGAACGCGTGCATGGCGATCTGCTCGCGGCCACCGCGCGACTGCGCCGCGCCATCCAGGACGACACCGGGCTCACGGTCACATGTGGCCTCGGTCCCAACCGCATGCTCGCGAAGCTCGTGGGCAAGACCGTCAAGCCCGACGGTCTGGCGCGGCTGCACGAACACGAAGCCGAGGCGTTCCTCACCGCGCGCCCTATCGAACAACTCGCGGGCGTGGGCCATGCGCACGCGCGCACCTTGCGCAGCATGAACCTGCGCTCGATCGGCGACCTTCGCGCGCTGCCCATGGGCACACTCGAAGCGTTGTTCGGCGCGCCCGGGCGACTTCTGTACGAACGCTGCCGCGGGCGCGACACCGCGCCGGTCACCGCCCGTGAGGTGCCGCTGTCCATCTCGCGCGAGACCTCGTTCCACCACGACACTGCCGACCCGCGGCAGATCGAAGGCATGCTCGAGTATCTGGTCGGCCGTGCCTGCCGCGCGACGCGTGAACTCGACCTCACCGTGCGCACCGTGTCGGTGCGACTGCGCTACAGTGACGGCGAATCCGCCGAGCAGGCACGATCGCTGCGCCAACCCTCGGCCGTCGACCCGGTGGTGCTCGCGTTGGCCCTTGACCTGCTGCGCCGACAGGCCACGCGCCGCGTGGCGTTGCACGCGGTGGGCGTGACGCTTTCGCAGTTCACCCGCGACACGGCAGAACAAGGCGCGTTGTTCGACGAGGCGCAGGCGGGTCGGCGTGCGGCGCTGTGCGAAGCACTCGACCGCGTGCGCGCCGACCACGGGCACGGCGCCGTCGTCTCGGGCCGCGCACTGCATCTCAGGGGCACCGTGCCGCAGGATCGCCATGGCTTCGTGTTACGCACCCCTTCCCTCACCAAGTAACCCCGCGCCGCGCACGGCGCACTTTCCGGAGGACCACATGGCCGCGTTCAAAGCCCTCATGACCGTCATCTATCCCGTCCCCGATCTCACCCGCGCCAAGGCGTGGTACACCGAGGCGTTCGGTGTCGCGCCCTACTTCGACGAACCCTTCTACGCGGGCTTCGAGGTGTGCGGCTACGAACTGGGCCTGGTCCCCAGCGAAGGCGCACTGCACCAACCGGGCAACCTCGGCGCCATCGCCTATTGGGGCACCGACGATATCGATGCCGCGTTCGCGCGCCTCGTTGCGGCGGGCGCCACATCGCTCTCCCCGATCCAGGATGTCGGCGGCGAGATCCGCGTGGCCGTCGTGGCCGATCCGTTCGGCAACGCCATCGGACTGATCCGCAACCCGAACTTCGCCCCGCCCCGCTAGCTCCTCCGATGCCGTCCTTCACGCCGCTGCGCGTGCGTTCGCACGGCACACTCCTGGCTGGAGTGGCTTCGCCCGAAGCGCTCGCCGAGCAGGCCGCCGAACGCGGCCACACCGCCCTCGCCCTGACCGATCGCGACAACCTCTATCTGGCGGTGCGCTTCCTCGAAGCCGCCAAGGCCGCAGGCATCACGCCGCTGCCGGGCGCCGAACTCACCGCACGACGCTCACCGCCACCACCGGGCGTCGCGGCGCGACACGCGGCGCTGTCGTCGCGGGTGCTGTTGCTGCCCTTCGACCGCCGCGGTTGGGCGAACCTGTGCGCGCTGATCACCGCGCGTCACCTGGAGCCACGCTTCGACCTGGTACGCGCGGTCAGCGAGTTCCATGCGGGCCTGCATATTGTTGCCGAGTCCACCTCGCTGCTGGCGGCATTGATCGCTGCCGGAGTGCCCGCAGCGATCGCCGCCTGCGACGAGCCCGCACGGCCGCTGACGCACCGCGGCGGGCTATGGCTGGGTGTGCGTGGCATGCCCAGCGAGCGTCCGCGCCTGCGGGCGCGTCTCGATGAAGCACGCGCACTCGGCGTGCACGGGGTGGCCACCGGCGATGTCTGGATGCTGCAACCGGGCGACCACGAGGCGCACCGGGTCGCCGTCACCGCTGGCGCCTCCGAACTGCTCGAACGCATGCCGCCCACAGCGTTCTGCGCGCGCGAGGCATGGCTCGCCTCGCCCGAGGAATGGACCCGACGCGTCCAGGCCACCTGCGCCGGTGCGGGCGTGGCGGATGCCGCCGAGGATCTGCTGGCGAACAACGCCGCCATCGTGGCGCGCTCGCGCTTCGAACTCGAACGCGGCACGCCGATCTTCCCGCGCGCGCCACTGTCGCCCGGAGTCCAAGCGGCGCAGCAATTGGCGACGGTGGCCCGCGCGGGTTTTGAACAACGCTATCCCACACGCGGCGCGCAACGCGTGACCGCGCCAATGCGTGCGCAAGCCCAGACGCGCCTGACCGAGGAACTGGCACTGATCGCGCACATGGGATTCACCGACTATTTCCTGCTCGTGGCCGACATCGTGGGATTCGCGCGCGCGCGGGGGATTCCCACCGTGGGACGCGGTTCGGGCGCAAGCTCGATCGTGTCGTACGCGCTCGGGGTCACGAGCGTGGACCCGATCCGCTATGGCTTGCGCTTCGAGCGTTTCCTGCATCCGCAACGACGCGATTGCCCGGATCTCGATGTGGACCTGTGCTGGCAGCGGCGCGATGAAGTGATCGCGCATGTGTACGACCGTTACGGGCATGACCGGGTGGCCATGATCTCCACGCACACCACCCTCGGGCCGCGCTCGGCGTTCCGCGAGGCGGCCAAAGTGCTGGGCTTGCCGCTCACACGCATCGACGCGCTCGCGCGCCGCGTGCCGCGCGACCTTGATGCGAGCGCGCTCGAGCGGGCGCTGGCAACGGGCAAGGACGCGCTCGGGCTGGGGCCCGAGTTCACCGAATCGCGCGTGCGTGAGGCGCTGCGTCTGGCGGCGCGACTGGCCGGCGCGCCGCGCCACCTGTCGGTCCACTGCGGCGGGCTGGTGATCGGGGACCGCGCGCTCACGCACTACCTGCCGCTCGAACGCTCGGCGAAAGGGGTGGTCGTGTCGCAGTTCGAGATGCGCGCGGTGGAGGCGATCGGTCTTGTGAAGATGGATCTGCTGGGCAATCGCGCACTCACCACGATCGGCGAATGCCGCACGCTCGCGGGTGAAGCCGTACCGCATCCCGACGCTGTCCCCGATACGGACCCTGTCACCGCCGATGTGCTGGCGAGCGGCGACACGCTCAATTGCTTCCAACTGGAGTCGCCCGCCATGCGGCACCTGCTGCGCATGTTGCAGGCGCGCACGCTCGACCAGACCGTTGCGGCCGTGGCGCTCGTGCGGCCGGGGCCGGCCGAGTCGGGCATGAAGGAATCGTTCTGCCGGCGCCAACGCGGCCTCGAGCCTGTCACATTCCCGCACGAGAGGCTGCGCACAACGCTGGCCGAGACGCACGGCATCCTGCTGTACGAGGAGGATGTGATGCGCGTGACACACGCGCTGTGCGCCATGCCCTACGCGCAGGGCGAGACGCTGCGCCGCGCGATCGCGCACGCGCGCGACGACGAAGAGTTCCGCTTCCTCGAACAGGGCTTTCTGGCGCAATGCGGGCGCCAGGGCGTGGAACCCGCGGCCGCGCACGGCGTATGGCGAGAACTCACACGCTTCGCCGCCTATGCGTTCTGCAAGGCGCACGCCGCAGGCTACGGCAAGCTGGGTTGGCAGAGCGTCTACTACAAGACACGCTTCCCCGCAGCGTGGGCGGTGGGTGTGTTGCACCATCATGCGGGCATGTATCCCACTTGGGCACACATCGAGGACCTGCGCCGCGGCGGCACGCATCGCGCTCCGGTCGAGTTCCGCGCTCCGTGCGTGTTGCGCTCGGGCTGGCACAGCGCGCTCGAGTCAGGCGTCAGCACTGCTCCTGGCGGCGCCGTGCGTGTGGGCCTGCATCGCGTCCAGGGCTTGGCGCACGCGACCGGTGACCGACTGGTCGCGGCGCGCGACGAACGCCCGTTCGTGACGCTTGCCGACATGGTCGATCGCGTGCGGCCCGCACCCCCTGAACTCGAGGCTCTGGTGCTCGCGGGCGCGCTCGACGCATTGCCCGGCGCGCGCACACGCGCGGCCATGCTGCTCGAGGCGCGGGTGGGCGTTGCGATCTGCGCCGCTGCGGCGCGCAGTGGGCGCACGCGGCGCGGCGATCCGCGAGTCCCCGCACTGTCCCTGCCCGATGGCGCACCGTTCGCGCCGCAGCCCACCGCGCCGCACCCCGGCGGACACGCCCTGCCCGAACTGCCCGAACTACCCGTGGCCGACCGTGTGCGGGGCGAGTTCGCGGCCACCGGCATGTGGTTCTCCGCGCACCCGCTCGATGCGCTGGCGCCACGCGAGGCCCATGCCGACTGCGTCCGCGCCTCGGCGTTGGCACAGTACGGTGGGCGGCGCGTGGCCATCCGCGGCCTGCCCTGCGCCTCGCGCCGGGTTGAAGCCAAGCGCGGCGGCCACATGCTGTTCGTGACGCTCGCGGATCATTCGGGCCTGGCCGAATGCGTGCTGTTCCCCGACGCCTATGCCCGCTTCGGGCGGCTCGTGCGCGGCGAGATCGTCCGCGTCGAGGGTCGGGTCGACGATGCGCTTGGGGCGCTCACGCTGATAGTGGAACGCGCCGCGTCATTCGGCGTGGGTGGCGCACCGAGTGGAGCGTGGGGCGAAGGTGAGTCGGGACCACCGTCGCGCTATCGCGTGGCGTCCTGAGCAGCCCGGGCCCACGCGCGCACGATATCGCCCGCAGGCACCACGGAATCGATCGTGGCCACACTCTTGCCCGCCTGCCAGAACTCGGACTTGGCGTCCGCGGCGCCGTGCTTGAGCTGCCAGGCCGAACGCATCACATAGAAGGTGCGGATCCAGTGCTTGGTGCGCCGACCGCGCAGCATCCAGCGCTCGAACGCATTCGCACGCAGGCCCATGCGCCGGATGGTGGGAGTGTTCAACACCGAGACCGGCACACCGGTGATGCGTTCGGACAGCACGACATCCTCCTCGCGCGCCTCCAAGATAGCCTGCTTGTAGGCCCCACTCGCAGCGCATTCGGTGGTCGCGATGAAGCGCGTGCCGCACTGCACGCCCACAAAGCCCATGCGCAGCGCCGCCACGAACCCAGCGGCATCGCCAACGCCACCCGCACACACGACCGGGAGCCCGAACGGCTGCAACTCTTCGAGCAGTGCCTCGGCCGAGCGCGGCCCCGCGTGTCCGCCGGCGCGACGATTCACCGCGATCAGTCCGTCCGCGCCGCCATCGGCGGCCTTGCGCGCCCACTTCGCTTCGGTCACATCGTGGTAGACCACCCCTCCCACCGCATGCGCGCGGTCGACCACCCAGCGCGGGTCGCCGAGCGAAGTGACGAAGAACCGCACCCCTTCTTCGAGCGCCTCATCGACCCAGCGGCGCATCCGGTCGAGATACGCAGGTGAGCTCTTCTCGATCAGGGCATTCATGCCGATGGGCCGACTCGTGAGTGCGCGGATCCGTCGCAGCCCCTCGCGAAAGGTAAGCCCGTGCACGAATGTGAGCGTAAGCGGCTGCAGGATGCCCAAGCCGCCAGCCTCGCTCACGGCCGCCACCAACTCGGGATTGCTGCACGGATACATGGGACCACCGATCAGCGGTGTCTCGATGCCGGCGTGCCGCGTGAGCTTGGTGTCGAGCAGGCTGCTCATCCTTCGCGTGGACTCAGGCGCCAGCGCACTTCGACACGCGCCACCACATCCTGCGTACGATCCCGGATCTCGGCGCAGACGACATGCTCCATGTCGCCGGTCACGGTGGGAACGGTGACGCGCGCCTCGGCCACAAGCCTGCCGCGCGCCTTCTTCAGGTATTCGATCGACAGCCCGGTGACGATGCTGCGCACCTCGGGCGGCAACGCCGTGATCATGGCAGCGCCACTGGTGAACTCGCCCAGGTTGGCCAGTGCGATCGCATGCACGGAATCCAGATGATTGCGGACGCTGCGACGGTCCGACATGGCGATTCGCGCGAATCCCGGTTCCAGCTCGAGCACACGAGGCGCGATGGTCGCCGTGTAGGGCACCATGAGCCCCAGTGCCCAGGTGAACAGGGCGCCTCCGAACGGCAGGCGGCGCGCCTTCTGCCAGTTGGCGAGCAAGCGCTCGCCGGGGCCTGTCGCTCCGCTCACGCGGACCCTCCTGGCATTTTCGCTTCCAGCTCGAGGCGCGTGAACATGCGCCTCAGCGCCGCCTGGGTTTCTTGATGGGTTTGGGCGGCACCGGGGTCGCCTGTTCAAGCACATACGCCTCGCGCACGAACCGCTCGATGACCCGCGGCTTCCAATCGCCCTCGGCGCGGATCACATAGCGCCGTGCACCAGAGGCCTTACCGACGCGCTCGAGCACCCCGTCCGCATCCGTGAGTTCCGAGCCGCGGTTGAAGCCGAGCGCCACCGAATCCGCGAGGGGCACCAGATACGCGAAGATGCGCGGTGCCTCGTACGCCACGATCCGCCAGCCCGGAATGCCGCGTTCGCTGGCGCCCGGGGCAGCCCGCCGCACCAGCGCACGCAACTCCCTCACCCACGCCACCACGCGCGTCGAACGACCCGCGATCATGGCGGCGATGGCGGCATCCTGTTGGGCGGGAGTCGCGTTGGAGACCGGCTTGGCGCGAGTGGGGCTCATCTGGCTGCCGCCATACGCGAGCAGCACCTTCGCATGTGTGCCGCGCTCACAGTCCGAGCTCGGCGCGGATCGTACGCATGGCATCCCGCACGAACGCGATATGCGTATCGAGATCCACACCCAGTTCAGCGGCTCCGTTCACGATATCCTCACGATTCACATTGCGGGCGAATCCCGAACTCTTGAGTTTCTTGCGCACCGATGCGACCTCCACATCGAGCAGGCTTCGGGACGGCAGCACCAAGGCGCAGGCCACCAGGAACCCGCACAACTCATCGCAGGCGAACAGGGCCCGCGCCATGCGGGAGTCGCGCGCCACACCACTATAGGTCGCATGGCCCAGGACTGCGCGGCAGATATCCTCGGGCCAACCGGACGCTCGCAGATGCGCCACGCCCAGCATGGGGTGGCGTTCGGCGTCCGGGTGTCGCTCCCAGTCGAAATCATGGACCAACCCGGTGAGACCCCAGCGCTCCTCGTCCTCGCCATATTGGCGGGCGTAGGTGCGCATCGCGACTTCCACCGCGTAACAATGCTTGCGCAGGTTCTCGTTCGCGATCCACTCGTGCACCAGCGCGAGCGCCTGCTCGCGCGTGGGTAACGCGTCCACGGTCATGGACCGACCTCCTGAGCTTGCGCGAAACGCGAAGAGGCGACGCCGTCGCGTCGCCTCTTCGCGAAGCACAAGGCCATCGCCCCGGCGGCGGGCAGGTTACTTATCGAAGAACTTGCGGTTCTTATCCGTGAAGTCCGCCCACTTCTCGGGGACACCGTTGTCCGGGAAGATCGCTTGGACCGGGCACGCGGCCTCACAGGCTTGGCAATCAATGCATTCGTCCGGATGGATATAGAACTGGTCCCCGCCCTCGTAGATGCAATTGACAGGGCAGACCTCGACGCACGACTTGTCCTTCACACCGATACAGGGTTCGGCGATGACGAACGGCATGGAAGCACCTCCAAAAAGGGCGGAACGGGAGGACGCGCGACCGCTCCCGGTATTGTCCAGCAAGCCCGCTCAGTCTACGGGCGAGGCGCCGAGACTGGCAAGACCCCGTGGTGTGAGATCCGCCGACGCCCCCCGCCAACCTTGGACCCAGCTCCGGCTTGACCCTTCGCGCCTTGAGCCAGAATATGCGCCGCATTCTGGTTTTATCCGCCACTCCTCCCATCCCACGAGCGCCTTGAGCCCTCCCATGAGCGACGCCACCGACCTCTCCGCGCTGCGTATCGACCGCTCCAGCCCCACGCCCGGGCGAGGGGGGCGGGGTCGGCTGCTGTTGATCCTGGGGATTATCGCGGTCCTGGCTCTGGTCGGGTTCGCTTGGGCGAAGTTCCTGCCCCGCACGATCGAGGTCCGCGTCGGCCAGGCCGAAGCGACTGGTGGTGGGATGGCGAGCCGTGCAGGGATCAGCGCGAACGGCTATGTGGTCGCACGCACCAAGGCCTCGGTCTCCTCCAAGATCCTGGGGCGGCTCGCATGGATCGGCGTCACCGAAGGGTCGCGAGTGAAACCCGGCGAGACCATTGCGCGACTCGAGAGCGCCGACTATCAGGCGGCGCTCGGCGCGAGCAAGGCCAATCTGGGTCAGTACGAAGCGCAACTCGCCCAGGCACGGCGCGAGCTGGTGCGCACGCAAGCATTGCGCACTCAGAATATCGTCGCGGATGTCGAGTTGGAGAACGCGCAGACCAAAGTGGATGTGCTCGCGGCGCAACTGGGCAGCGCCCGTGCCCAAGTGAAGCTATCCCAGGCGAACCTCGAGAACACTTTCGTGCGCGCCCCCTTCGGCGGAACCGTGCTGCGCAGGGACGCGGAGGTCGGCGAGATCGTCGCCCCCTCGGGCGCTGGTGGCGGACTCACGCGCACGGCCATCGTGACCATGGCCGACTTGAATACCCTCGAAGTCGAAGTCGATGTGAATGAGGCCTACATCGCCCAGGTGAGCAATGCGCAGCCCGCCCGGATCACCCTCGACGCATACCCCGACACCTCATTCTCGGGCCGCGTGCGTCAGGTGGTCCCCACGGCCGACCGCCAGAAGGCAACCGTGCTGGTGAAGGTTTCGATCCTTGACCGCGACTCGCGCATTCTTCCCGAGATGGGAGCCAAGGTCGTGTTCACCACCCGCGAGGACGCCGCCCTGACGGCCGCGCCGCGGCGCGTGCTGGTCCCAGCGAGCGCGGTCGTACGCGCGAATGACGCGACGCGGGTCTGGGTCGTCGAGGATGGAGTCGCTCGCAGCGTGACCGTCGATGTCGGGCCCCAACACCAAGAACAGGTCGAGATCCGCAGCGGGCTGAGCGGCGGGGAGAGCGTTGTGCTCGCCCCACCTGCGACGCTCAAGGACGGTCTCAGGGTGAAGCTCTCCACGCGCTGAGCCCGGGCTCGGCACCAATCGCTCCAGGAGGTGACGATGGCATCGGTCGAAGTACGCTCTGTCCGCAAGGTATATCGACGCGAAGCCGAGGAGGTCCCGGTCCTCGACGGGATCTCGCTCGAGATCCAGGACGGCGAGTTCGTTGCCCTCATGGGCCCCTCGGGCTCAGGCAAGACCACTCTGCTCAACCTGATCGGCGGCATCGATCAACCCACGAGCGGCGATGTCCTTGTGGCGGGCACCAGTATCGCGCGCATGAAGGGCGATGATCTGGCGCGCTGGCGAAGCGCCACGATCGGATACATCTTCCAGCTCTACAATCTGATTCCGGTGCTCACGGCGCTGCAGAATGTGGAGCTGCCGCTGTTGCTGGTGAAGATGAGCGGCGCCGAGCGCAAGAAGCGCGCGACCACCGCGCTGGAGCTGGTGGGTCTGGGCGACCGCCTGAAGCACTACCCCCGCCAACTCTCGGGAGGCCAGGAGCAGCGCGTCGCCATCGCGCGCGCGCTGGTGTCGGACCCCAAGGTCCTGCTGGCGGACGAACCCACCGGCGACCTCGATCGCAAGAGCGCCGAGGAAGTATTGCTCCTACTCGACCGGCTCAACCGTGAGTTCAAGAAGACCATCGTGATGGTGACGCACGATCCGCACGCGGCCGAGCGCGCGAGCCGACAGTTCCACCTCGACAAGGGCGTCCTCACCCGCTGATCGCACGGAGGTTTCGATGAATCTCTTCTCGCTCGTGCTGGTCAACCTGGGTCGCAACAAGCTGCGCACATTCCTCACCCTGGCCAGCGTCACGGTCGCGCTATTCCTATTCATCTCGCTGCGCGGCGTACTCGACACACTTCATTCCTCGATCGAGGTGGGCAGCCGCCAACGCCTGGTCACGCGCAACGCCATCTCGCTCGTGTTCCCAATGCCCCAGTCCTACGGCAATCGCATCGCTGCCGTGCCCGGCGTGCGCTCGGTGGCGGTCCAGAACTGGTTCGGAGGACAGGATCCGCGTGGCGCCAAGTACTTCTACCCTCAGTTCGCGGTGGATGAGGCGTTCTACCCGATCTACCGCCGTGATATCGAGATCGTCGAGCCGAGCCAGCCCACGGGCTCTGCCGCGGTCCCCGCGGGCAATGACCCCAAGCTGGCCGCGTACTTCGCCGAACAGACGGCCTGTGTCGTGGGCGAGAAACTCATGAAGAAGTACGGCTGGAAGCTCGGCCAGACGGTGACCCTCAACGGCACGATCTATCCGGGGAGCTGGCCGCTCACCATCCGCGCGGTCTATCGCGCCAAGAACCCTGCATTCGGCGAAGAGACCATGTTCTTCCAGTACAAGTATCTGGAGCAGAAGGGCATGGGGGGCTCGGGCAAGGTAGGCGTCTATGTGCTCGATCTGGCCGATCCTGGAAGTTCGGCTGCCGTGGCCCAGCAGGTCGACGGGATGTTCGAGAACTCCTCCGCTGCCACGCGCACCGAGAGTGAGCAGGCATTCCAAGCGGGGTTCGTGAGCATGTACGGCAACATCCCATTCGTGCTCAATGTCATCGGGTTGGCGGTCGTGTTCGCGATTCTGGGGATTGCCGCCAACACCATGATGATGTCCATGCGCGAACGCACGACCGAGTTCGGCGTACTCAAGACACTCGGGTTCACCGACGGCACCGTGTTCACCTTGGTGCTCGCCGAGGCCGCCATCATCACGGTGGGGGGCGGCATTCTGGGCGCGCTGCTGGCCAAGGCGATCGTGACCGGGGCGAGCACGGGATTCCTTCCCCCGCTCACCATCTATTGGAGCAGCGTGGCGTTGGGCATCGGCATCGCCACCTTCATCGGCGCCGTCAGCGGCCTCATCCCGGCGTTCCAGGCCTCGCGCCTGCGCATCGTCGACGCGCTTCGGCGCGTGGACTAGGGAGCACAACCCATGGCCATTCCCTTCGTCTACAATGTGCGTCATGTGATGAACCGCCCCATGTCCACGCTGACCACGGCTCTGGGCGTCGGTCTCACCGTCGCCATCCTGATCGGGGCGCTCGCACTGGCTTCCGGGTTCCGCGCTGCGCTCGTGAGCACGGGCCGCGACGACAACGCCATCGTGCTGCGAAAGGGCGCCGACAACGAGATCTCCAGTGGGATCTCGCGCGACAACGCGAACATCGTGCGGGCGCTTCAGGAGATCGCCACCGGCGCGGATGGTCGACCGCTGGTGACTGCCGACCTCGTGGTGGTGACCAACCGCGAGCGGTTGGGCCAGACGGGCTCCTCGAATGTCACCGTGCGCGGCGTGGATGCGAACGCGACTGCGATCCGCGGCGGCGTCACCATCACTGAGGGCCGCATGTTCACGCCGGGCACGGATGAAGTGATCATCGGCCGGCGCATCGCCGGACGCTTCAAGCATTGCGCGGTGGGGGATCGGATCCGATTCCAGCAGCGCGATTTCACCGTGGTGGGTCACTTCAGCTCCGGCGGCTCGGCGTTCGAATCCGAGGTCTGGGGCGACGTCGAAGTCCTGATGCCCGCGCTCGACCGGGACAACACCTACCAGACCATCGTCTTTCGCATGCGCGACCCCAAGCAGTTCCCCGCGCTCAAGGCTCGACTCGAATCAGACCCACGACTCCAAGTGCAGGTCGAGGTGGAGCGGCGGTTCTTCGCCAAACAATCCGAGACTTTCACCGGGCTCATTACCGGAATCGGACTGTTCATCACCATCATCATGGCGGTGGGTGCCCTGTTCGGGGCAGCCAACACGATGTTCGCGGCGATCGGCTCGCGCACCCGCGAGATCGCCATGCTGCTGGTGCTGGGGTTCAGCCCACGAGCGGTCATGGTGTCGTTCATGTTCGAGTCCGTGCTGATCGCCGCTCTGGGCGGCGTGCTCGGCATCCTCATGGCGCTCCCGGTCAACGGCATCACCTCGAGCACCACGAACTTCACCTCTTTCAGCGAACTCGCATTCCAGTTCCAAGTGACGCCACAGGCCATGATGCAGGGCATGGCGTTCGCGCTGGCGCTGGGCCTGCTCGGCGGGTTCTTCCCCGCATTGCGCGCTGCTCGCCAGACGCTGTCGACCGCCCTGCGCGGCGGGTGACCGCACCGCGCGCGGACAGTGCGCATCGTACCCAAGGTGACGGAAGGGGCGGTGGGGGCTAGAATCCCCCCACTTTCACCAACCTCAACCTCTTCGGGAGGCCATCGTGTCGCAGGTCCACGAGGTCATCATTCTGGGCTCCGGCCCGGCGGGATACACGGCAGCGCTATACGCCGCGCGTGCTGAACTGAAACCCATCATGTTCAGCGGGCTGCAGCCGGGCGGGCAGCTCACGATCACGACGGAAGTCGAGAACTACCCCGGCTTCCCGGAAGGCATCCAGGGCCCCGAGCTGATGGACCACTTCCGTGCGCAGGTCACGCGCTTCGGCACAGTGATCCACGACACGCTGGTCGAGAAGGTGGACTTCTCGCAGCGCCCGTTCCGCGTCTGGTCCGAGGGACAGGAGCATCAAGCCAAGAGCATCATCGTCGCCACCGGCGCCAGCGCCATGTTGCTTGGGATTCCGAGCGAGACGGCGTTCATGGGCTTTGGCGTCAGCGCGTGTGCCACCTGCGACGGCTTCTTCTTCAAGGGCAAGCGCGTCATCGTGGTGGGCGGTGGCGACACCGCCATGGAGGAGGCCAACTTCCTCACCCGCTTCTGCACCGAGGTGGTGGTCGTGCACCGTCGCGACTCGCTGCGCGCCAGCAAGATCATGCAGGAACGGGCGCGCGCCAACAGTAAGATCCGGTTCGTCTGGAACAGCGAGATCATCGAAGTCGAAGGCGAGGCGGGCAAGCGCGTGACGGGCGTGAAGTTGCGCGACACCCTCACGGGTGCGACCTCCGAGATGGCGATCGACGGTGTGTTCGTGGCAATCGGGCACAAGCCCAACACCGAGTTCCTTGGCGGCCAACTGCCCACGGACGACAAGGGCTACCTCAAGGTCACGCCGGGAAGCTCGTATACCTCCGTGGCGGGCGTGTTCGCGGCCGGCGATGTGCATGATTCGGTCTACCGGCAGGCCGTCACCGCAGCCGGCAGTGGGTGTATGGCAGCGATCGATGCCGAGCGCTGGCTCGAGGCGCAGGCCCATGCGGAGCACGCGGCGAAGACCACCGCGGGCGCGCACTGATCCCAAGGAGGGATTCCGTGGAACGCGAGGTTCTCGAGTTCGATGTGCAGTTCGTGGGTGCGGGTCCCGCGGGTCTGGCGGGGGCGATCCATCTTGCCAACCGGGTCGCGGCGCACAATCAGGACTGCGTCGCCTCGGGCGGCACGCCGCTTCCCGAGTTGAGCATCGCGGTGCTCGAGAAGTCAGCCGAGGTGGGTCAGCACGGCATCTCGGGTGCCGTCATGGACCCACGCGCGCTTGCCGAACTGATCCCGGACTTCCGTGCCCTGGGTTGCCCCATCGAGAGCGAAGTCACGCGCGACGATGTGTACATCCTCACAGAGGCGGGCCAGTTCCGCCTGCCATGGGTGCCTCCGGCCCTGCACAACGACGGCAATTGCATCGTCAGCCTGGGGGAACTCAGCAAGTGGCTGGCCGTTCAGGCCGAAGCACGCGGAGTGCTCATCGCGACCGAAACTCCGGCGCAGCTGCCGCTGCTCGAGGGATCGAAACTGCTTGGCGTGCGCACCGGCGACAAGGGTGTGAACCGCGCGGGCGAGCACAAGCCCACTTACCAACCGGGCGCCGATTGCACCGCGAAGGTGACGGTCCTGTGCGAGGGCCCGCGGGGCACCATCGCCAAGCAACTCGAGCAGCATCTGGGACTCACCGCCGGCAAGGATCCCCAAGTGTATGCGACCGGAGTGAAGGAGCTCTGGGAGGTCCCGGCGGGGCAGGCGCACAAGGGCCGTGTGATCCACACCATGAACTGGCCCCTGAATGCGAGCACCTTCGGCGGCGGGTTCATCTACGGGCTCTCGGATTCGCTGTGGTATGTGGGGTGCGTCACCGGGCTGGATGCCAAGGACCCCACCAGTGACCCGCACGCGAATCTGCAGAAACTCAAGACGCATCCGCTCATCCGCGCGTTACTCGAGGGCGGCAAGCCGATCTCGTACGGGGCCAAAGCGATTCCCGAGGGCGGCTGGTTCGCAATGCCCAAACTGTATGCCGACGGTCTATTGCTCGCGGGCGACACCGGTGGGTTCCTCAACGGTGGCCGTCTCAAGGGTGTCCACCTGGCGATCAAGTCCGGCATGCTGGCCGCCGAACAGATCCTGGAGTGCCTCATCGCCAACGACTACTCGGCTGCGAAGCTCGCGGGCTACGAGACGCGCGTTGCGCAATCGTGGGCGGGGGCAGAGTTGAAGGGCATGCGCAACTTCCACCAAGCTTTCGACGGTGGACTGTGGCAAGCGCTGCCACGCACGGGCATCCAGATGTTCCTGGGTGGGCTCGACATTTTCGGGGACCATCTCAAGGGTCACGCTGGCCACGAACGCATGGAACCACTGGCGAGCCTGCACCCCAGCGGCAAGCCGCCAGCCCCCAAGTACGATGGCAAGCTCACATTCGACAAGCTGGCGGATGTCTATCTCTCGGGCACGATGCACGAGGAGGACCAACCGGTGCATCTCGTGGTCGCCGATACCAGCGTGTGCGCCACGCAGTGCCGGCGCGAGTTCGGCAATCCGTGCCAGCATTTCTGCCCCGCCGCCGTCTACGAGATGGTGCCGGACGAGGCCAAGGGGGCAGGCGAGATCAAGCTGCAGATCAACGCTTCGAACTGCGTCCATTGCAAGACCTGCGACATCGCCGATCCCTACCAGATCATCACCTGGACCACGCCCGAGGGCGGCGGCGGCCCGAACTACAAGCGCCTCTGAGTTCAAGCAACGCCGAACCCAACAGCAGCAAGCACGAACGCCCGCCCCGGTAGTGCCGGAGCGGGCGTCGTCTTTGCTGCAGGAATCGACTAGCGGTAGAGCGTCTTCAGACCGCCCCAGGTCGGCGTGCTCGTCGGGGTCGATCCACAGTGGCCCGGGCCCGTGATGCCCTGATTGAAGTTGTCGAGCGTGTTCGTCAGGCCACTCGTCGAGCCCGGGGACAACGAACCCGAGCCGATCGGGGGAGCCACAAGACCGCCGATGAGCGCGTCGGCCTGCGAGATCGCCGTGAGCGTGGCGGCCGGAGCCGTCGCGCCGTTGGCGATGTTGAGCTTGGCGGCGATCAGCTGGTGCGCCATCGAGAGCAGGCCATTGCCAGCGGCGGGCTGATTGAAGATCTGCAGCAACTGCGCCGCGGTGTAGCTCACGGTCCCAAGCGTCAGGTTCGCCACCGGCCAGACACCCGTGTGGTTCTTCCAGTAGCCCTGCGTGTAGGTGCAGTCCTGCTGGCTGCGCAGCAGCGTCGTCGCCCGAAGCGTGTTCGACTGGCTGCTGGCTTCCTGCACGCCTGCGCTGTTCGCAACCACGCGGACCACATACTCGGTGCCCTCGGCGAGTTCGCCGCGCTGCTGCGTGACCACGCCGGTCTCGTCGAACAGATCGCCCAACTGGACCCCTGCGTCATCCACCGAGAGGAGCCGGTAATTCGAAGTGCCGTCCTGCGTATTCAAAGTCGGCACGCCACGGAAGTCGCCCTTGAGGATGCGGGAGTCTCCGGCTGCCGGCCATCCACCCAACGCGTCGTAGGTGTCCGCAGCCAACCACTCGAGCGTGAAACCATTCGGCGCACCCGACATGCCGGCGGTGATCCGGACCGTCACCGAAGTGCGACCGGCGCTGACGATATCAAGTGTCGGGGTGTCGAGCGGCGCGGCGGCTGCCAGCGTCGCGGACAAAGCAAGGGTGCAAAAAGCTGCCAGGACCAGCCGACTGTACCGAGTCATCATTTCAGCCATTCTCCGTCGAGGGTGCAGAGCATTTCGGGGGTTGGGACTTAAGTGTGAGCCATAGTGTGACACATCTCCGGCATGCGGAGTCAATAGCGTTGATTACACACCTTGTCCCGGGCCGGTTGGTGCTATCCTGTGGGCGTGCTTCCCACGCCCGTCGGAGGACCCGTGAGCAGGCTGTCCAAACCCTCTAACTTATTGCACGCCCTAACGCTCGGGCTGCTCCTACTGACTGCTGTCGGAGTCACCTCCTGCGCCGTCCCGGTCCAGGAAGCGGGGCCGTATCTTTCTGCGCCTCCGGCGCTTCCGGCCGCCAAGGCGGGATTGGCCCCGGCGGTCAGGGTGTTCTACGACGAACTCGAACCCCTTGGCGACTGGGTGCTGATCGAACCGTACGGCTATGTGTTCCGCCCCGATGTGAACACCGTGGCCTGGCGCCCCTACGCTCAAGGCTGGTGGGAGCCCTCGGATCTCTTCGGCTGGGTCTGGAACTCGGATGAACCCTTCGGCTGGCTGACCTATCACTATGGCACTTGGTTCCACGATGACT
>JANLOU010000247.1:0-2219 GCA_031366735.1 Candidatus Eiseniibacteriota bacterium | reverse complement strand
CGACTCGCTCACGGCACGGTCGAACTCGCCGGACTCCAGATGGCCGCGTCGGATGAAATCCAACCAGACGCTCTGGCCGAGCGTGAGGAGTTGGTGGGCGCGACTCTGCATGGCGAGCACTCCTGACTGTAGGAAGGGTTCTGCGCGGCGGGCGAAGGCCTCTTGGCCCGTGCAGCATGCCGGGGGCATGGGGACGACGCAAGCCCGCACGCGCGGTTGCGGGCGGTTCCCAAGTGAAGCCTTTCGCAAGTTACAGGTCAGCGTCCGCAGCGGCCGTACAGCACGGCCAAGTCCCGCCACCGGGCCGCCAGTTCGGGGGTCAACACCCCCGCGCTCAGACGCCAGCTCCAATTCCCGTCCGCGCGCCCGGGCAGATTCATGCGCGCTTCGCCCCCCAGCGACAGGAGGTCGGGCAAGGGCGCGATGAAGCCATCCGCCACGGACATCATCCCAGCACGGATCAGGTCCCAGGCGAAATCGTGTCCATCGACGCCCAGATAGCGACGCGCGAAGTCCCGTTCGACTTCGGGAGCGGAGTTCCACCAGCCCATCGCCGTGTCGTTGTCGTGCGTGCCGGAATACACCAGCGTATTCGGGACATGGTGGTGCGGCAGGAACGGATTCTCGGCTCCGGTGAATCCGAACTGCAGGATGCGCATGCCGGGGAACTCGAACTGGTCGCGCAGTCGGGCCACCTCGGGACTGAGCTCGCCAAGGTCCTCGGCCACCAGTGGCAGGGTGCCCAGATGGCGCTCGAGCGCTTCGAAAAGGTCCGCGCCCGGGCCCGGCATCCAGCGGCCCTTGCGCGCATCGGGTGCGCCCGCGGGAATCTCCCAGTAGCGCGTGAAACCGATGAAGTGGTCGAGCCGGATGCGATCCACCTGTTGCAGCGTGGCACGCAGCCGGTCGGCCCACCATTGGTAGTCCTCCCTCGCTGCGGCATCCCACCGGTAGAGTGGATTGCCCCACAGTTGACCGGACTCGCTGAAGTAATCCGGTGGCACGCCGGCAACCACCGTGGGCCGACCCTGCGGGTCCAGATGGAAAAGGTCCGGGCGGACCCAGACATCCGCACTGTCGTAAGCGACGAAGATCGGCGCGTCGCCCAATAGCTGGATGCCACGCGAATGCGCGTACGAACGCACTTGTTGCCACTGCCGATCGAAGCACCATTGCGCGAACTGGTTCGCGTGCACGCCCTCGGCCAAGTGCAGGCGCGCCTCCGCGATGGCACGAGGCTCGCGTTGGCGTAACGCTTGCGGCCAGACATCCCACGAGGCGCCCCCGTGTGCGTCCTTGAGCGCCATGAAGAGGGCGAAATCCTCGAGCCAGGGTTTGGCAACGCACCAGGCGGCGAACTCCTCCTGAAGCGGGTGCGCGCGGTTCGCGGCGAACTGGGCCGCCGCGCGCGCGAGCAGCGACTGCTTCCAACTGATCACCGGACCGAAGTCGACCAGCGCGTCCGGGAAGGCTGGATGCGAAGCGGCCTGCGCGGCGGTGAGCAGCCCGTCCTCGATCAATCGGTCCGGACTCACGAGCAGTGGATTGCCTGCGAATGCGGAGAAGCACTGGTAGGGCGAATCACCGAAGCCGGTCGGTCCGAGCGGCAATACCTGCCAGACCTGCTGCCCCGAGAGTGCGAGGAAGTCCACGAAGTGGCGAGCCTGCTCGCCCAGATCTCCGATCCCATACGGCCCGGGAAGTGAAGTGGGGTGGAGCAATGCGCCACTGGAACGGGGGAACCGCATGCGCGTCTCCTGCTGTCGGTCGTGCGCTGAAGGAAGGTGCCACGCCATTCTCAGCGGCGGAACCTTCGCGCGCAACCGGGAGTGGCATTAGGCTATGCCGAACTTCCCATCGGATCGCGTTTCACCACGGAAGGGTGCTCATGCCTCGTTTGGCAGTGCTGATCTCCTGCGGGTTGCTCCAGTTGTGGACTGTGGCGCCGGCCGAGGCCGCTGAGCCATCCACGGATGCGGTGACTCGGGGTGTGTTCCTGTTGCGTAGCGCCACCGACACGGTCTCGGTCGAGCGTTTTGAACGCAGCGCAACGCGGATCCGAGGGGAGCTGTTGTTCCGGCTTGCGGATCAGCGATGGACCTACACGCTCGAGCTGGATTCCACGGACGGCCATGTGACTCACATGCAGACCGAGTTCCGCAGAGCGAGCACTGGCGCGGACACACCTTCGCTGCAGTCCGGCTCGCTCGACTTTGTCG
>JANLOU010000130.1:0-10837 GCA_031366735.1 Candidatus Eiseniibacteriota bacterium | reverse complement strand
CGCCGAATCGCGGCGCTCGCCGGCCAAAACCTGATGACCCCCGCTGGCTCGATCGACACGCGCGGACCCGAGGTGTTCATGCGTCTCGATGGCATCCTCGATACCACCGCGGTCGCAGCGGCGGTGCCGATACTCGAACGGTACTACGCAGGCAGCCGCATGTTTGGGTGGCCGGGTGCGGACTCCGTACTGCAGAGCGTGCCGCGCCGGCCCGGCCAGCAGCTCGTGTTCATCAGTGCGGATGGCATCGTGCGCGCGAGCACGACGCCGAGGTTGCGTGGCGCTCGGATCGGGAGCATGCCGAAGTGGGACGATGCCGGGCGCGGTCCGGCCGGTCCACTCGTCTTCACCGTCACCGACCCGCCGGGCCGCAGGGGCGCGCCAATCCGCCTGCGGCTGATGTTCGATCGACTTCCGGCTCGCGCGCTGCACGGCCCTGACGGACGCCACGCGGGACATGTCGTCGCGCTCATGGTCCCGGATGCGCACTTCCAGGCCGAGCGGGTTCGCCTGAATCGCGCGATCAGCCGCCGACTCTGGACGACGCTGCCACTCGCCGCGCTGGTGAGCGCGGTGCTGCTCGTGGTGCTGTCGTCGAGCATCCTCGCGCCGGTCGAGGCACTGACGCGCGCGGTGCGGCGATTCGGCGCGGGCGACCGCACGGCGCGCGCCGAGGTGCGGTCTCGCGATGAGCTTGGGGAGCTCGCCGCGGCGTTCAACTCGATGGCCGCCTCGCTCGAGCACAGCGAATCCCTGCGGCGGCAGCTGGTCACGGATGTCGCGCACGAGCTGCGGACGCCGCTCACGAACCTGCGCTGCCAGATCGAGGGGATGCAGGATGGGTTGCTCGCCGCGGATGCTGCGACGCTCGCATCGCTGCACGAGGAGACGCTGCTGCTGGCGCGGCTCACCGATGATCTGCATGTGCTCACATTGGCCGAGGCGGGTCAGCTGCCGCTGACTCGCCAACGCATCGCGCTTGGCGATGCGGTCGAGTCCGCGGTCATGGCGATGCGCGCGCGCGCGAGTGAGGCGGGCGTCGCGCTCGAGTGTGCGCTGATGCCGGTGGCCGTGGTCGATGCCGATCCCGAGCGTCTGGGGCAGATTCTGCGGAACCTGCTGGCGAATGCTTTGCAGCACACGCCGAGCGGAGGGCGTATCGGGGTCGCTGTGGCGCTCGCCGAGCATGGCGTCGTCGTCTTGGTTCGGGATACGGGCCGGGGCATCGAGGCCGCAGAACTGCCATTCGTATTCGAGCGCTTCTGGCGCGCTGATGCTTCGCGCGCACGCGCCACCGGCGGTGCGGGGCTGGGACTGGCGATCGCGCGGCAGCTCGTGGAAATGCACGGCGGTCGCGTCTCCGTCGAGAGCACCCCTGGGCAGGGGGCCGAGTTCCAAGTCTGGTTGCCGCGGGTGTGAGGGCTTCATCATCGCTTCATCTGCGTGCGCGAGTCTTGTGACGGTGGCTGGTTCTCGGCAGCGATTCCTACCGTGGAGGCTTCATGCGATTCGCGACCATCGCGTCCCTGCTCACGACAATCGTCCTGGTGGCATGTTCGCACGCGGGGGAGCCGCGCCTCCTCTGGCCGCCCGGTGAACTCTCGGCCCATGTGCAGGCGTGGTTCGCACAGCAACACGGCGATGACGCCTCCGCGCGCGGATTCTTCTCTCAGCACATGGCGCCCAACGGCGTGTCCATCGATGAACGGTTGCAACGGCGACGCGGAATGCTCCAGCGGACAGGAGCGCTCACGCCGATCGAAGTGATCCAGTCGGGACCGGCGTCCATGCAGGTTCGCGCCCGAACTGCCCAAGGCGAAGAGGTCCTGACGCTGATCGAGGCGGAGCCTGTGGCGCCTCACCGCCTGGTGGGAATCCGGATCGAGGCCGGGGGATCCGAAGACGAAGGCCCGCGCCGGATGGTCACCACCGGTCCCACGCTCTCGGATGCTGAAGCGGTGTCGCGTCTCACGCGGCAGCTCGAGGTTCGGGCCAGAACTGATTCGTTCGCGGGCGCTGTCCTGCTCGCCCGTCGAGGCAAGCCGCTGGTTGCGCGGGCATGGGGGCTGGCGGATCGGTCGCGGCGAACTCCGAACACCACCGGGACCCGCTTCAACCTGGGATCGATCGGCAAGGTCTTCACACGCGTGGCCCTGGCTCAGTTGGCCGAGGCGAAAAAACTCTCGCTCGACGACAAGCTCGCGAAGTACCTGCCCGATTTCCCGCACGCGGACGAGATCACCCTTGCGATGCTCGCGGCGCATCGCTCCGGCGTGGGCGACTTCTTCAATGACGCCTACGACAGGGCGGATCACTCCAAGCTGCGGCACAATCGCGACTACCTCGCGCTGATCCGCGACCAGCCGCTGTGGTTCCCGCCGGGGACGCAGATGCGCTACTCGAACGGCGGCTATGTCCTACTTGGCGAGGTGATCGCGAAAGCGTCGGGCGAGGACTACTACGACTACCTGCAGCGACATGTGTTCTCTCCGGCAGGGATGAAATCGACCAGTGCACCCATCGAGGGCGACGGCATGCCCGGCATGGCGCGGGGCTACACCACCGAGGGCGCGAAGCGCGGTGAGCGCGTGGACAACGCGAGCACCCGTCCGGCCCGCGGAAGCGCTGCAGGGGGGAGCTACTCGACGCTTGCCGACCTGTTGGCATTCGACCAAGCGCTGGTCGGCGCAAAGCTCGTGGGCGCGTCGTGGAGCGAGTGGGTCGTGGGCGGACCGAGGCCGGATGGCGCGACGACTCGGTCGGACCGTGGGGCACCTGGCTTCGGGTTCGCGGGCGGCGCCCCCGGGATCGCCAGCGAGTGGCTGCACGAGGGCGATCGCACATGCATCGTGCTCACCAATCTCGATCCCCCGATCACACGGCGCACCATGGAGCTTGTGCGCGCGATCGTGCAGCGGATGTCGCCCGCAGCGCCCTAGGGCAGCACGACGAGGCGGCGCTGCACACGGCTGCCCGCCGATTCGAGTTGTGCAAAATAGACGCCGGCCGCCACCGCGCGGCCGGCGTCATCGCGGGTGTCCCACTGACGCTCGTGTGCGCCGGCCAAGAGCCGACCCGACGCCAGCGTGCGGACACGGCGGCCGTCGAGCGCATAGAGCGTGAGTCGGGCCGGACCATCGGTCGGCAGCGTGAAGGCAAAGCGCGTGTGCGTTCGGACCGGGTCGGGAAATGCAGCCGATAGCGCGAGGCCCGTCGTGGTTCCGGGTTCGACCGCCGCTCCGCCACGGACTCGGAGCATGCCGGGCACAACACTCACGCTCGGCGTGCCCTCGTTGAAGCGAAGCGTGGTGAAGTTCAGCGGCATGTCGGTGCCAAGGATGGCGGAAGCGGAGACGGTGAACTGCAGCGTGTTCAATCGCGTCGTCCCAGTGTTGAGCGGCTGCAGGCCGCCGGTCGCGGCGGCGACCAGGCTGGGCGTGGCGTTCACGAAAGGTGTGCCCCAGAATTGCAGGAACCCGTCGGAGAGCGAGGCGGCGGATTGCACCACCGCCGGATTCAAGTCGATCCGGAAATCCAGCGAGTAGATCGCGAGTGCGCTCGGATTGGGCGCTACTTCGATTGGGATCACCACGGTGGCGCCGGGGGGAGCGGTGACCGTGGGAAGCGTCACGATGAGATCGGCCGCCCACACCCCTGGGGCCAGAACGAGCGTGGCGACAAGACCCAGGCTGAGCTGTATGCGTCGCATGAGACGATGCTCCTATCCTGCTGTAGCAGAGCTTGCTAGCGGGTCAGAGTGAGTTTCCTGGAGAGCGCTCGCCCGCGCCATTCGAGGCGGGTGAAGTAAAGCCCGGTCGCGAGCAGGTGACCGGCATCGTCGCGGCCATCCCAACGGGCTTCGTGCTCGCCCGCCCCCAGACGATCATCCAGCAGCGTGCGCACTCGACGCCCGTCGAGTCCATGCACCGTGAGTCGAACGCGTTCGCCACCCGCGAGCGCGACCGGGAGCGAGAACCGCACGCGGCCAAGCCCCTGCATCGGGTTGGGTTCACAGGGCGCCAGCGCCAGCGCCAAGGTGCCCGCTGCGGGCGCATCCGAGGAGACACTCACCTGGATGCTGCCATTGAATGTGGTCACCACGGGGGAGCCTTCATTGAAGAGGAGTTGCGAGAGTGTGAGCGGGATGACGGTCCCCAACGGTGCAGTCGGCGAGAGGGTGAACTCCAGCGCATGAACTTCCGTGCCGCTGTTGTCCAGCGGCGCGACACCCGCGGCGGCCACTCGGATGCTGGGGTTGAGATTCAGGTCGACGACATTCTGGGGATCCCAGATGCCGGCCAGTCCCGACGCCAGCGCTTTCGCACCCGTGATATTCGCGCCGGACCAACTCACGATGTACTGCATGGATTGGATCGCGAGCGAACCCACCAAGCGATCTGCATTGAGGGAGATCCTCACCTTCGCACCCGGAGGAGCCTTCACGGTGCTCAGCGTGACCTTGAAGTCGAACACGGTGAGCGAGGTCGTGAGGTCGGTGGATCCCAGCGCGTCGATCGCCCGCACTTGAGTGACACCCCCCTTGACCGCAGTGAGCAATCCCGTGGAACTGATCGTGGCGATGGTCGGGTCCACGACGCTCCAGCTGATCGGGGCCGTGGGAGTTCCTGAGAGCGTGAACTGCTGCGTCTGGCCCGCCAACAACGAGACCACGTCAGGGTAGACCGTGATGCTCGGCAGCGCCTGAACGGTGAGCGAGCCACTCGTGGGCTTGGCCTCAAGCGATTCGTTGAACAGTGCCTGGTCGAAGATGATGCCCGTGCCTCCGGAGTTCGACCCCGTTGCTTGGAATGTGATGTAGCAGAGCACCCCGGCACCGTTCAGGTCGGAACTGCCCACGAAATCCACCGTGCAGTTGCCCAAGCCGGAATGGAACACGGTCGGCCCCCAGCCGTTCAACAGGGTTCCCGCGGGCGTGGCCACGCTGATCGCGGTCACCAGCGCGCTGTTGTAGCTGAGCTTGAACTGACCGGAACGGATGCCCAAGCCCGTCAATGTGGTCACATTGATTGGCAGTGTACCGGTCTGGCCATTGACGAAAGTGCTGTTCGTCACGCTGATGCCCATGCCCCGGACCAAGATGAAACCATCGGTCGTGTCGCGCCGTCCCGCATTGTCGACCGCGTAGACCCGAACAGTGCCGGGGGCAACGCCCGTCAGTACCCCGGTCGCATTGATGCTTGCGATCGCTGGATTGGTGGTGAACCAACTGACCGGATTCGCAACGGTTCCCGACACCGTGAACGCGGTGGTCTGTCCGCGGATGACTTCGGCGGTGTTCTGATTGATCGCGATCTGGGGTGTGACGCCCACGCTGAAGTTGGCATTCGTGGTCGTGTCGTTCGGGGTGCCCTCGTTGAAGATCAGGTTCGAGAGGATGAGCGATGAGTTGCTGCCGTTCAGGAGCGCGGGGTTGACCAGGAAGCGCACGCGGAGCATGGCCCCGCTACCCGTGAGGGCAGCGTTTCCGGCAGCGCTCAGATTGAGCGTGGCGCTGTTCGCGTTGTTGGTGGTGATGTGGAACTCCGCATCCCCCCAACCTGCCACTCCCACCAGATTCCCCGCCTCGACCACATCGGTCACGGTGATGACGCTGGGATTGTAGGCGAGGTCGAGTTGCAGCGAGCGTACCCCGAGGCCGGTGAGCGATGAAGTATTGATGCTGATGTCGACGGTCTGTCCCGCCAGTCCGTTGCCAGCACTGGGCGAGACCTGGACCGCGTCCGCGCTGCTGGCGACGAGCAGCATTGCCAGCAGAGTGGACGCCGTCGCGAGTGCGACGCGATGGATGCGCATGGGGTTTCCTCCTCGCCGCCGCGTCAGCGGACCACGATCAGACGACGAGTGGCCTGGAGCGCTCCGACACGGGCGCGAAGGAAGTAAAGTCCCGCCGGAACCACACGGCCCTGCGGGTCGGCGAGATCCCATTCGATCGCGTGCGAACCGGGTGCGAGTGGCCCATCCATCAGGGTGCGCACGGTGCGACCCGCGAGGTCGATGATCTGGACCGAGGCGCGATGGCGAGCATCCGCGGCGGAGACCGCCAGATCGATGCGCGCGGAGCCTGTCTTGATCGGGTTCGGCCAGGCATTGCCCAGGGCGCTGCGAGACGGAGCGGACGGCGTCGGCGTGAACTCCTGTTCGGTTTCGTTCACGCGACTCCAGCCTAGACGCACCGTGGGGGGCGACTCGGCATCGGGGAAGCGCAGGAGGGCGACCTCGCCCTGAGTGAGCGGCAGGGTGGCTGCCAGCGCCACGCGGGCGATGCCTTCCTCGCTGCTTTCGGCGTGCAGGACACGACCACCGTCCGAGGGCACCACGCCGACCAACGCACTCGCGGCAGCCCCCTCGAGCCGCACCTCGATGGCGTACACCGGCGCATCACCACTGGCCTGCACCGGAACGAGCCAAGCGCCATTCTCGTGCCGGGCCTGCCCAAGCGATAGCAGGAATGTGCCAGAGGCATCGCGCAAGTCCTTGCGAGCCAGTGCGAGCGCCTCGGGCGGCGCCTGGTGCGCGCCATTCGCAGCGGCTGGGAACGCGGGAATGATGTTGGCCACATAGCGCAGGATCAGCGTGGCGTCGAACGCCGAGATCCCCGCCTGACCGCTGACATCCGCGACCAGCTTCTGCAGCGGGGTGAGCGAGATGAGCGCCGCCACATATTGCAGCGTGAGGGAGGCGTCATACGCCAACACCTGGCCGTTCAAGCTGACATCCCCGAGCAGGGGGTTCTGCACGCTGCTGGTGGCGAACGGTAGGTAGTCGACATTGTTACTGACGATGTCGCCGGCGCCGGCGTTGGCGCCAAGCGAGCAGAGGTCGAGCGTCGCCGAGGCATCATTCGGACCGCTCGCGGCGCCCCACCAGTTGCCTTCGGCATTGACGCAGAAGGCATTGCCAGTGTTGTTGATCGCGAATGTGGTGTTGCCGAACAAGCTGCTGCCGCGCACGGTGGGATTGCTGGAGCCTTCGGCCGAGACGCCGGTCGAGTTGTACATGAAGAGGCACGAGTCCACGGAAGGCGCGGAGTTGACGCAGCGTAGTGCGCCGGAGGCCCCCGAGCCACCGTAGCGGAACATGCAATTCTTGAAGCGGACCTGGGGATCGATCGCGGTGCCGTCGACCGTGATGTAGTACCAGTTGCCCGGGGCAGGGGAGGTGTAGGTGCTGTCGTTGTTGGTATCTCCCCCGTAGGAGTCATCGCGGTAGGAGGTGAACACCACCAGGCTGTCCGTGCGGCCCTCCGCCAGGAACGCGCGCTGCACGAAGATCGAGCCACCTGCGAGCTTGACGATGACGCCCGGTTGCATGGTCATCGTGGCGCCCAGGCCGATCGTGAGTTGGCCTTGCAGCAGGTAGGGCATGTTATTGCGTCCGGCCACCGAGCGGATCTTCCACAGCACATCTTGAGCGACATTCTCGCCGATCACTCCAAGCGCCGTGTAGAGGTTGCCCTGGAAGCGGCAATTGTTGAATACCGGCTCACTCACCAAGGACATGAGGACCGGCACATCGCCCTGCGTGCTATCGAAGTCCACATTGGTGAATGTGGGCGTCGAGGCGCCGGCGATGGTGACCGCGGCAGCGTAGGATCGGGTGATCTGAGTATTCGAGATCGTCGGCCCCGCACTGATGAAGGAGAACGGGCTGGTGCTGAAGCCGCCGTAGCGGAGCCGGCAGTGATTGAAGACCGTTGCCGTGTCATTGCTCACCGCGCTGAAATTGAATCCCTGCCAGTTGGAGGGGGCGGGGACTGTTGCCGCGCCGTCTCCGTAGACATCCTGACCAAAGGCATCGTCGGCCATCGAAGTGAAGATGATCAGGCTGTCGGGCTTTCCGTTCGCCACGACTGCGCCATCAATCGAGACCGCATTCCCCATCGGGTCATAGTAGATTCTTCCGAACTTCATGACGACGCCCGGATCGATCGTCCACTTGGCTCCGAACCCGATCGTGATGTTGCCCGCCAGGGCATAGTTGAGATTCGCGATGGACCCGATCTTGCCGATCCGAGTGCGCACATTCTGGGCGATGGTCTCGCCCAGGATTCCCAGAGCGAGATACCTGTTGTTCGCGAACGTGATCTGGTTGCCGTAGGTGGGGGAGCTGATCAGCGAGGACACGATCGGAAGCTGGGTGCAGTTGAGCATCGTCAGCGAATCCAATGACGGCTGCGAGTTGCCCGTGAATGTGAAGCAGGTGCCGTTCTGGAAGAACTCGAGCCGGGCGCAGCGCGGGCTCGCGCTGTTCGTGGTGATGACACCCGATGTCTGGGAACTTCCGCCGAACTGGAACTGCACATTGCGGATGACACACTGGGCGTCGACTGCGGTGTCGTTGAACTCGATGTCGCCCCAGTCGCTGGTCTGAGGAGTGCTGGCGTCGTTCGGGGTGGTGTCGCCGGCCAGCGCGTCATCGCGCCGGGAGGTGAAGAACACGCGGCCGGTTGTGCTGTTCGAGCCCACGATGTTCAGCGCCCCATTCACATTGAAGACGGTGAATGCGCTGGTCGGCTTGAGGACGACCTGCGGTTGGATGTTGAGCGTGACGCCAGCGCCGACCGTGATCTGCCCCGTGGGCAGATACGCGAAAGTGGGGCTGGCCGGGTTGCCCACATTCGGCCGGTACTTGATCGTTCCGTTCTGCGAGAGCGTCTCGCTCAGCAACGCAATCGCGTTGTAGGTGTTCGTGGAGTAGGTGTTGTTCGTGGCGATCTGCGGGTCCGAGAGCACGCTCATCACAATCGGGGCGGAGGAGCAATTGTCGAAGGTCGTATTGTTGATGATCGGGGCGGCATCACCATCGGTGCGAATGCCGTACGCGGTCTTGAAAATGAAACAGTTGGTCACCGATGGCGACGCGCTCGTCATCCACAGCGTGGTCGGATAGCCGTCGTACGGGCCATAGGATCCATAAGTGATACGGCAGTAGTCGAGCTTGCTGACCCCGTCGTTGGAAGTCGGCTGGAAGCGGATGTAGCTCCAAGTACCCGATGCCGGGGTGGTGGTGGAGCCGTCGCCATTGGTGTCGGGTGGGTTCCCGTACAGGTCGTCGCGCTCGGAAGTGATGACGATCAGGCTCTCGGGCTTGGCATCCGCAACGAGACCGCCTTCGATGGACATGCCACCGCCGTAAAGTTGGTTCTTGATGACCACACCGGGGTCGATTCTCAGAATGGCGGGGCTGAGCATTCTGAGCTGACCATTCATCAGGTAGTAAGTGATGTTGGTGTAGCCCGCGAGGTTGCGTACCGCGATGCGTGAATCCACCGCGATGTCCTCGCCCAGCAGGCCGATGGCGGTGACAGCGTTGGCAAGGAACACGACATTGGAGAAGGTGGGGTTGGCCGAGACCGACATGTAGATGGGCGTGGACAAGCAGTTGTTGATGTCCACATTGCTCACCACGGGGTTCGACAGGCCCAGCAGTGCAAGGCCGTGGCTGGCGTCGCTGATCAAGGAGTTCGAGACCGGGATGCTGTTGTTGGTCATCTCGATCACGCCCTGGGATCCGGAGTTGCTGCCGAATTTGAGCCGGCACCGCGAGATCGAGCCGGTTGCTCCCTGCGCGAACACGATGCGATTCCAATCGCCGCGATTCGGCGCCGTGATGGAGCCATTGTTGTTCGTGTCGTTCGGGCTGCCGAAGTTGTCATCCGCGATCGAAGTGATGGTGATGGTGTCACCCGCCGCGGCGGTGCCGTTCATGGTGAGATTGCCATTCACCGTGATCACCTGCGCACCCAGCGGCTTGATCACCACACCCGGGCTGATCGTCAGGCTGGCTGCGACATTGATGGTGAGGCTCGAGAGCAGGACATAGGTGACATTACTGACCGGGTTCAGTCCGACCGTCGCCCCGCGCTTCGGTAGCGTGGCGGTACCGGTCAGCGTCCCGCCACGCAGGCCGAAGGCGTCGTAGCCGTTGTTCGCGCTCGAGAACACGAGGCTCGAGAAAACCGGCGCAGCGGTGAAGTCCAACACGATCGGCGTCAGGGTCGAGGCCTCGATGCTGGTGTTCGACAGGACCGGTGCGGCGGTTCCCTGACAGTCGATGCCGTAGTACGAGCGGCGGATGACGGAGTTGCTGATGCTATCCGTGGCGCTCACGAACGTGAGCGCACCGCCATTGCCCGTCCCGGCGTAACGGATGTCGCAGTAGTGCAGGCGGCTGTTGTCTGGGCTGGCGTCGGGCCATTGGATTCCATACCAGTCACTCACCGCAGGCACGGTTGTGTTTCCATCCGTATTCGTATCGCCAGCTCGGTTGTTATCGTCTTTGATCGAAGTGAACACGACGCTGTCCACCGCAGTGCCGATGCAACGCAGCGAACCATTGATCACGAACTGGCTGTACGGGCTGAACTTCACGACCACGCCCGGCTGGATGTTGAGCGTGGCTCCTGCGTTTACGGCGATCGAGTTGCGCACCCAGAACGTCGTGCCGACCACGGTTCCGGTCGGTCCCCAAGTGGTGTTCGCGGCGATGCTGGTGGTGATCTGCACGACCTGTGCTGCCGCCGGGGAGGCGAGAGCCAGCAGGAAGGCGAAGGCGAGCAGTAGGCGGCTCGACCGCATGGGGGCCTCCAAGGGGGTGAGGGGACCAGGACCGGACATCCGATGGATATGAGCATAGGACCACAGCGTTGACGATGGAACGACAGAATCTCTCCGGCGTCACAGTCGCCCGATTCCTCCCGCCCGCGGGTGCGCTTCTCGGCGCGGGCGGGAATGTGGCCGAAAGTCCTGCGGATGCCCCCCGGTGCGGTGTAGGAACGGTGGACGGGGGCGCCCCGTCCGAGTCCCCTGCCGCAAGG
>JANLOU010000124.1:0-2178 GCA_031366735.1 Candidatus Eiseniibacteriota bacterium | reverse complement strand
GCTGCCGTTCCTGCTGCGCCGCGCCGGGCTCGATCCCGCGAGCGCCTCGGCGCCGTTCGTGGCCACATTCGTGGATGTGACCGGGATCCTGATCTACTTCACGATCGCGAGCATCGTGCTGCGCGGGACGCTGCTGTAGGGATTCGGTTCACCGAACGAGCACGACTCTCGCCGTTGCGACGCGACCCTCCTGGCTCATGCGCAGCCAGTGCATGCCCGGTGCGAGCGTCGCGGTCTCGGGCATGGGGAGCGTGTGGCGCCCCGCAGCGAGCCCGCCGAGATCACGCCACGCCACGCGGCGGCCTGCGAGGTCGAGCAACTCCAGCGTGCCCGGCCCCTGGCGCGCGAGCGAGAGCTGCACCGTGAGCGCGCCGAGGCGCGCCGGGTTGGGCGTTGCGCCGCGGAGCGCGAACTCGGCCCGCTGCGGCACATCCACCCATGTGGCAGCGACCACCACCCGATCTGAAGTGTCGACGAGGCGGTACGCATGGCGCGCTCCGGGGAGCACCGTGGAGTCGTCGTACACCAACCCTCCGTCGGACTCGCGGGCGGGAACGCCGAGCACCCGCCATTGCTGTCCGTCGTCGCTGCGCTCCACCCGCCACTGCATCGCCGAGGCGTCCGCGCCCCACCAGGTGAGCCTCACCCGGCCCGGGTCCGCCTCGACCGACCGCAACGCCATCTGCACCGGCACCAGGCCATCGGTGACCAGCTTCTGCGCGCGGATGCTGGGGTATTCGCCGGAGCGCTGGTCGCTCCACACCACGATCGCCGCGCCCGGGTCGCTCGGCACGATCGACACATCGTCCTGGCCCGAGAGCGCGATGTCCACCAGCAGCGTCCCGGTCATGGCCCATCCCGGCGCCAACATGCCGTTGCCGCGGAAGTGCTGGCAATAGGCCCGCGAGCTGGGTTGGTCCTGGATCCACGCCAGATAGGCGCCCCCCGCAGCGTCGGCGGCGATGCTGGGAGCGTTGCCGAACCCGCTCGCGGTGCATACCAGCGTGCCGCCCGGTGTCCATCCCGGCGAGAGTGCACCGGAGGGGGTGACGCGCGTGAGCCAGAGCCTGCCCGAACCGTACTCGTACCAGGAGACGAGCACCCCACCTGCGCCGTCGGGACACATGGTGGGGCTCCACTGCGCGTCGGGTCCCACATGGAGCGGCAGGCCATCCTCGGGCCAACCGGTCACGCGCAGGCCATCGGGGCCGAGGCGCTGCATGTAGACATCGCCCTCATCGCCGGTCTGGCCACCGCGGTAGTCCTGCCAGACCACGTACAACCCACCCGCGCCGTCGGAGAGGGCGTGCGTGGTGCCCTGGAACGAGGCGATGGATGCGACTCGTGCCCCGGTCGGTGGCCAGCCTGGTGCATTGGATCCATCGGCGAGGATGTGCTGCACCAATGTCGGACCGTCGGTGATATCGCCAGCCTGGATGCGTAGGAAGAACCCGCCCCCAGTGCCATCGGGGACGACGGCGCTGAGGTAGGGGCCTCCCTGATCCGAAGTCGCTAGGACGAGCCCCGTCGCCGGCCAACCGGGGGCGAACGAACCGTTCGCAAGGATGCGCTGGGCCCGGGCCGTACGCGGTGAGAGGGTCAGACGTGACTCGATCTGCTCCACCCAGCTCACCAGGGTGCCACCTGTTCCGTCTGCGACCATCATGATGGTGCGAAGATCCAACGGTGACTGCTCGAGCGCGATGCCGGTGTCGGGCCACGCCGGGTCGAGAACCCCATTCGCAATGGTTCGCTTGATAAAGAGATCTTTTGTTGGTTCATTGTTTCGCCGGTATACAGTGTACAGCCACGACGCACTGGACGAGTCAGTCGAGACAACGAGACTGCGAGCCTCCTGGAGGCTCGTCCCGCTCAAGACCAGTCCTGTTGACGGCCAGCCTTGAGCGACAGCACCATCAGAACCCAATCGTATCCCATAGACATCAGCATAGTTCGTCATCGCATTGCGCTGGTCCATCCATTGGATATAAACGCCCCCTGAGGCATCATGTGCGGACACGGGGACGGCCCCGAAGCGCTCCGTGACTTTTACACCGCTCGGCGCCCAAGCCATGGCGATGATCTGCAGGATCGTCGGTAGTTGAGTGAGAAGCGGCACGGTGGGCTCCGAGGGATGCGGGCAAGGTCGATCGCGACCGGACCATTGTCTTGCTTCCC
>JANLOU010000050.1:0-7722 GCA_031366735.1 Candidatus Eiseniibacteriota bacterium | reverse complement strand
GGCACGACACGGGTGAGGTCGAAGCCCTTGCCCTCGTCGGTCACGATCACTTCGAGGCGATCGGGGAACAGCAGGAACTGCACATCGAAGCTCTTGGACGGATCGCGATCATGCCCATGCTGCACGGCATTGGTGCCGGCTTCGATGACGGACATGCTCACCTGGGAGCTGGTGTCCTCGGTGAAGTCCATGCGTTCGCAGACCGTGACCGCAACGCGGTCCAGGACGGCCAGCAGCTCGAGGCGGCTGGGCAATCGCAAGCTTATGATCTCGGGGATGGGGGCTTCCGCCATGGTTCGCTCGAGGCTCTCAGCCGTAGACCGGGAACGCCCGAAGCAACTCGAGCGCCCGAGAGAAATCTTCAGGAGGGGCCGATCGGAATGCCAGCGCCTCGCCCGTAGCGGGGTGCCGGAACTCGAGTTCGACCGCGTGGAGTGCCTGCCGTGACATGGTGCGTAGCAGAGCGTCGGCGAGGCTACGCTCCACGGGCCGCAGGCTCAACGACTTTCTGACACGCCCCCCATAAATGGGATCCCCCACCACCGGGTGGCGAAGCGTGGCGAGGTGGACGCGGATCTGGTGCGTGCGCCCGGTCTCGAGCCGGGCCTCCAACAAGGTAGCAGGACCGAACCGCTCGAGCACCTTCCAGCGCGTGCGCGCGGGCTTGCCGCCGTGGGTGCTGGCCGCCATGCGCTTGCGCTCACGCGGATCGCGGCCGATCGCAAGGTCGATCAACCCCTCGCTGGGGCCCGGGTCGCGCCAGACAATGGCGTGGTAAACGCGGGTGATCTCGCGCACGCGCAGCATCTCGACCAGCGCCTGGTACACATCCTCGGTCTTGGCCACCACCATCAGGCCCGAAGTGTCCTTGTCCAACCGGTGCACGATGCCGGGCCGGCCCTCGCCCCCGACCTTTTCGAGCGCGGGGAAATGCGCGAGCAGCGCATGCACCAGGGTGCCGGTCGACACGCCGGCGCCGGGATGCACGATCAGCCCGGCGGGCTTGTCCAGCACCAGCAGGTGTTCGTCCTCGAACACGATGGTGAGCGGGCGCGCCTCGGCCACCAGACGGCTGGCGCGGCGCGGCGGCACCTCGACCGACACCACATCGCCGTCTTTGAGCTTGAGCGACTTGGCGGCTGCCTTGCCGTTGACCTTGACCCGGCCAGCGTCGAGCAGCGCCTGGAGCCGATTACGGCTGAGGCCGATCCGCTCCATCGCGAGCCAGCGATCCACTCGCTGTCCCGCTCCCGGCAGCGTCACGGTCATCTCCAGCATTCGCGTCATCGGCCGCGGACTCCCAGTTGAGTGTCGGAGGGCTTTCGCCCGGTGTGACGACGGCCGCGGCGAGCGAGCCGCTCACCGGTGCCGTCTCGTCGCTTTCGTGTGTCCACACCAGCGCGAACAATGCCACACCAATGGTCACACACATGTCGGCCACATTGAAGATGGGGAACTCGTGGCGCCCCCATGCCAGCAGGATGAAATCCACCACCTCGCCTGTGGCGATGCGGTCGATGAGATTGCCGATCGCGCCGCCCAGGATGAGCGCCAACGACAACTGCCGCGGCCATGCCAGGCGTGGGTGACGCAGGAACAGCACGAACACCGCGATCGCCGCGATGATCGAGAAGATATAGAACGGGAACGCGCGGCCGGCGAACAGCCCGAACGCGATTCCCGAGTTGCGCGTGTAAGTGAGCCGGACCAGATCGCCCACGACATGAATGGGTTCGGAGTACGCCAGCCGCGCGGTCGCCCAGTGCTTGGTGGACTGATCCAACGCCACGCACACGGCCGACACGGCGAGCAGTAATGGCAGCGAGCGCTTCACTCTTCCTTCGTCGGCAGCCGGCCTGCGCGCTGCTCTTTCTCGAACCGCTCCTGCTCCGCCAGCGTGTGGCGCGCCCACGGCAACGCCTCCAGACGCGTGCGCGCGATGGCTTCGCCGGTCACCTCGCAGATACCGTACACGCCATTGTAGATGCGCCGCAGGGCGTCATCGATCTCGCGCAACAGCCGCCCTTCCTTGGAGGCCAGGTCGAACGAGATCTCGCGCTCCATGGAATCGGTGCCGGCATCGGCCATGTGGAACGAATAGCCCGACAGTTCGCTGGCCGCGTCCTTGGGATTCACCTTGAGGATGGTGCTCTCGATATGCCCCATCTCGCGCATGATCTTGGCGCGCTCCTCGAGCAGCCGCGCTTCGAAATGCTTGAGGTCCTGCGCGCTCAGACGGTCGTCGCCCTTCTTGGCGGGAACGGCCGGCTTGGCCGCGCCATCGGGCTTGCTCGCGGACCGCGCGGGCTGCTTGTGCACCACCGTCGGCCGCGCCGGCATGGTGTAGCGCGCCTTGGCCATGGACTCGGTGGGCAGCACGCCCATGGGGCGCACCTCGGGGGCGGGACGGTGGACCGCACGCGCCTTGGCGCCTGACTTGGTGGTCTTCTCGGGCGGCATCGCGGCCTTCTCGAGCGCCGCCTTGGTGGCCGGCACCAGCTTGCCGATGATGCGCGGCTTGGGCTTGGCCGCCTCGATCGCGGCAGCCTTGGCGGCGGCGACGGCCGCCAACTTGGCGGCCTTGGCCGCCTCGGCGATGGCCTTGGCCCGCAGCGCGCCCGCATTGAGCGGCGCGGGGCCCTTGCGTACGGCGGGCTTCGCAGCAGCTTTGACGGCGGGCTTCGCACTGGGCTTCGCGGCTGGCTTGGCGGACTTGGTGGACTTGGTGGAAGCCGACTTGGGCGCAACCTTCGCGGGAGCCTTGCGCGCGGGGGCCTTGGAGGTGGGCTTGGCGTGCTTCCTGGGCGCGGCCTTCGCGGTCGCCGGCCTGGGGCGGGGCTTGGGCCTGGCCTTGGGCTTGGCCTTCGCTCGCACCACGGGCTTCGCCTTACCGCTCGACTTCGTGCCGCCGCTCTTCTTGCGCGCGGTCGCCATGTCTGCACCTCCATGTCTGCTCTTACCGCGGACCGGCGCGTGACGCGCCGACCGCCTGGGATCCCGTGCTGCCTACGGCTTCACTTCATCGATGCGACGCACCACCTCGGTCAGCAGGCGCGTGAGCACCGGAGCCGTGCGACCGGCCACGGCCAACACCTGCGCGATGTCCACCGGATGCAGCGCATCCGGCAGGCACGCGTCGGTCACCACATTGAACGCGAGCACGCGTTGGCCGCCGTGCACCGCGACGATGTTCTCGGGCACGAGCGACATGCCCACACAATCCGCGCCCAGCGCGCGCAGGTACCGATACTCGGCCGCGGTCTCCAGATTGGGACCCGAGACGGCCGCGAACACCCCGCGCTGCAGCGCGATCCGCTGTTCGAGCGCCACCGATTCGGCCAGCGCCACGAGCACGCGCGGGTAGGGCTCGCTCATGTCGGGGAACCGCGGCCCCAACTCGTCGTCGTTGGCGCCGATCAGGGGATTGGCGCCCATCAGGTTGATATGGTCCGTGGTCACGACGATCGTGCCGGCGGGCATGTCGGGGTTCATGCCGCCGCACGCGTTGGTGATGATCAGGATGTCGCAGCCCAGCGCCTTGAGCACGCGCACGGGAAAGGTCACCTGCTGCATGCTGTAGCCTTCGTAGAAATGCACCCGGCCCTTCATCAGGGCCACCGGCACTCCCGCGAGCGTGCCCACATGCAACTCACCCGCGTGGCTCTCGACCGTGGAGCGCGGGAAATGCGGGATCGCCGAGTACGGCACCACCGCGCGGTCCTCGAGTGCGTCCGCCAGATCGCCCAGGCCAGTGCCCAGGATGATGCCCACGCGCGGCTGCACCGCGGTGCGGGAACGCACCGTGTGGGTCGCTTCGCGGATCTGATCCAGCAGCTCACTCGCCATCAGACGATTTCCCTTCGATCCTTGCTACCGGGCGCCGGGTTGCATGCGCGCGGCGTCACGCGCGCTCACTTCAGCCGGAAGGCCAGGTCCCGGAGCGTGGGCACCAGGAATCCGCGCCCCACGAACTGCAGCACCAACATGATCAACAACGGGGCAAAATCGATGCCGCCCATGGCGGTTGGGAACAACCGCCGCACGGGCTCGCAGACGAAGTCCGAGATCCGGTCGAGGATGTCGACGATCGGATGCGAGGGCTTGGGCTGGAACCACGACAACACCGCGTTCACGAGCAGGATGAGCATGAGCGCCTGGATCGCGAAGTCCGCGACATTCGCCACCATCTCGAGCAGATTCCCCATCACGAACACCGCGCCGCCTCCCTACGGTTCCCGCGACCCGAAGATCGCGGTTCCCACGCGCACGAGCGTGGATCCTTCTTCGACAGCGACCTCGTAGTCGCCGCTCATTCCCATGGACAACTCGGGCAGCGAGAGGCCGAGTTGACGCTCGGCCGCATCCCGCAACTTGCGCAGCCGGACGAATCCGGGCCGCGCCAACTCGCTCGTTTCGACCGGTGCGCCGACCGTCATGAGCCCCCGCACCTCGAGCCCCTCGAGCGCACGGACCTGCTCGAGCAATCCCGGCAACGCCGTGGGCTCCGCTCCGAACTTGCTCTCCTCGCCACTGACATTGACTTCGATCAGGACCGCCAACCGGCGGTGCTCGGCCGCTGCTCGGCGCGAGAGCGCCTCGGCCAGTTCGAAGTCATCGATGCCATGCACGAAGTCGAACAAGGCCAACGCCTTGCCCACTTTGTTACGCTGCAGATGACCGATCATGTGCCACTTTGCTGCATCCCGTGCCAGCGCCTGCTGGTGGAGTTCGGCCTCCTGGACCCGGTTCTCCCCAAGGTCACGAAGGCCCAACTGCACCGCCGCCGCGATCGCCGCGTCGGACTGCGTCTTGATCACCCCGATGAGTGTGACGCTGCCCGCGGCCCGCCCTGCCAGCCGCTCGGCTGCGCCGATGCGACCGCGCACCTCTTGGAGGCGACCTTTCAGGCTCTGCAGGGTATCGTTCACGGGACGCGGGAGAGTAGTGCCGAGACCGCTACGGTTCAAGCACTAAGGTGGGACCCGGCGAGCCAGCCGTTATGGCGCAGAAGAGCTGATGGGGCGCCAGATGGCGGCAAGTTGCGTGGACGGGCTGGGCGGCGGGGGAGCCGAGCCCGGGCCATCGACCGGCGGGGAGACGAGCGGCCAGTAGAGGCGCAATTGCATTTGATTCTCTGGAAGGAGAAATGTCTCGATGGCAGCGCCCACCCGCGAGAGAACGCCGGCAACAGCGGCAATCGTGAGCGGGGGCTGTTCCACCGCGGCGCCCGAGTGCGCCAGTTCCACCTCGAGCATCGCGTGCGGGCCGATCGACAGTCCCAGCCGCGCGGCATGGTTGGGCTCGAGCGAGCGCGGCCCGCTGCGCACGAGCATCCGTGCGCCCGTGGGTTGTTCGGTGCGCAACCAGACCGCGAGCAGCACCAACGATTGCTCGAGCGAACTGGGATCGAACGACAACTCCACGCTGCGCTCGCGCTCATGCACGAAGCGACCCGTGTCGCCCAGCGCATGCATGATGAAATCGCGCAGGCGATCGACCTGATCGCCCAGTTCCAAGGTTCGCACGACGCCCGTGCCGGCGCGGCCCAGCAGGTTGAGCTGGCGCACCAGGTCGGCGGCCCGCTGCGCCGCGACGCGCACTTCCTCGGCCTGCCCGTGCGCATGCGTCCCGGCCGGGAGTTGCACCGAGAGCAGCGCCGAATAGCCCGTGATGGCCGTGAGCAGGTTGTTCAGGTCATGCGCCACGCCCCCCGCAAGCCGACCCAGGGCTTCGAATCGCTGCGCTGCCAGAAGCTGTGACTGCAGCGCCTCGTCGGCTTCGATGCGTGCGGTGATATCGCGCGCGAGCGCGACCAGCCCTGCGCCGGCCAGATCGGTGGAGTCGAACAGTGTCTCGACCCACAGGAGCGTACCGTCGCCTCGCACGCTCCGCCCCACCACGGGGCCGTGCAGTCCCGGAGTCGCCAACACCGAATCGATGAACGCGCGCGCGGCGCTGGCATCTTCGGCGGGCGTGAACTGGCTGCAATGCTGGCCCACGACCTGCGCCACCTCGCGCTTGAGCAGTGCGGCGCCATTGCGACTCATCGAGAGGATGAGACCGGCATGATCGAGCACGCACACGAAAGCGCCGTTCAGTTCGAGCAATCGCAACAGACTGTCCTGCCGCAACTGCGACGCCAGCAGATCGGATACCACGGGAGACGACTTCATAGCGCAACCATCCGGTGCCGAAAGCGGGGGAGCCAACATTCGGGAGCGCGCCCGGGGGAAGGCGAGCGTGCGCCAAACCAGTGTACGCCCTAGCGCCTGCCGAATACCATCCGATCCAGCGACCACCGGCCCGCGCCAGCTGCCACCAACACCAGCGCCACGCACAGGTACAGGGCGGGCAGCTCGTAGGCCGGGCCCGGGCCGCTCGCCACGAACGGGTCGCCGCGCGTGACCGCGAGCGTCCAGGTGGCAACCACCATGGTGCAGGCGATCCCCAATGACCCGAGTCGCGTGAGCAGGCCCAGCACCCACGCGAGCCCGCCGCCGAACTCCGAGAGCGCCGCGAGCGCCTGCAGCGGCGCGGGCGCGAAAGCATCCGGGCCCATCCAATCGAAGGGATGCTGGATCTTGCCCCAGCCGTGCAGCATGAACGCCAGACCACCCACCACGCGCAGCGCGAGGAGCGCAGCATCCAGTGCAGGGCTGTGACCCGTGGTCGCGAACCAGTGCTTGATGTTCATGGGACGCTCCTGTCGAACGAGCAAACTCATCCGGTCATCGAACGGGTCCACCGTACTTCCCGGCGAACCACACCACAACGCGCAACCGCGCCGCGGGTGGAATCGCGCGGCGGGTGGAGCTGGCAGCACACGAATGGCCGACCCAACCGGGCCGGCCATCGTGATCGATTGGTGGAGGCGGCGGGAATCGAACCCGCGTCCGAAAGTCATTCCACAGGGAGTCCTACAAGCTTATCCGATCATTTGAATCTCACGCGCCTTGCCCCGGTCGGCAGGGTCTTGGTGCGCCAGCCCGAACTTGTCTCGTCCGCGGCCCTCGGGCGGGGCTTTGGACCAGCCTGCGATTGTATGGCGCCCGTAGCGGCTCCCACAGGCGGGATCCGTTGGGGCGTCGCAGCTAATTAAGCTGCGAAAGCCAACTGCTCATTGGCAGTTGTGTTGTTCCCGTAGTTTTTGACGAGGCAACGGGACCCCGGCTTGCACTCTCCTGCTTCTCGACCCCCGTCGAGACCTGTCGCCCCCGGGAGCTTGCGGCTTACCACTGGTTACGATGCAGCGGATCAGAATGGGATGTCGTCATCCGGACCACCGCCGAAATCGATGTTGTCATCGGAGGGCACCGGCTGCGCGAAGTTATCCTCGCCGCCGCTGGACATGCCGCCACCTGGCGCACCGCCACCCGCGCCACCACGGCCACCCACGAAGCGGATGTCGCGCGACACGATCTCGGTGCTCTGGCGCTTCTGCCCTGCCTGATCCTGCCACTGGCGGGTGCGCAGCGAGCCTTCGATGAACACTTCGCGACCCTTGGTGAGGTACTGCTTCACCAGGTCAGCCTGCTTGCCGAACGCGACGACGCTGTGCCACTCGGTCGCATCCGCCCAACCCCCGTTGCCGTCGGGACGACGCTCGTTCGTGGCGATGCGCATGTTCGCGACCGTTGTGCCGCCCTGCGTGTGACGCACCTCGGGATCCTTTCCGAGACGACCCAGCAGGAACACCTTGTTGACGCTCATGGATGCACTCCT
>JANLOU010000100.1:0-2039 GCA_031366735.1 Candidatus Eiseniibacteriota bacterium | reverse complement strand
CAGGCGCCGAACGCGGGACGTCACCGCGAGGAGCACGGGAAGCAGCGACGCGCCGACTTCGAGCTCAAGCGCCGATTGCGACGGGTGATGCCGCACGCGAATGACGCCCGAATGCGCACCGATCGCCAACGTGCGGGCATAGCCATGCTCGTCCACGCACTCCACCGCCGGCGCAGCGCGCGCGGCGAGAAAGCGGAGCATCGCGTCCCAGGCGAACGGCGGCCGGTATGCGAGCGTGAGCCGCACGGTGTCCCGCGATTCCTGACCCTCGTTCGGCCCGGCCGTGGCGCGACTCCGCCGAAGCGTCAGTGGGCTCAATCGGTAGCGCTCGAGAAAGAGCGCATTGAACCGTCGCACGCTCTGGAATCCACTCGCGTAGGCCACCTGCGAGACAGGAAGCCGCGTGTCCGTGAGCAACTGCTTTGACAGGAGCAGCCGGTGCGTCTGCGCGAGCTCCACGGGCGTGACGCCGAGCTCCTGTTGCATCGCGCGCCGAAGTTGGCGGGCAGTGACGCCGAGTGATGCCGCAAGGTGGTCCACACCCTCCCCGTTCATCGCGCCAGCCGCGATGCGGAGCGCGGCGGATTGTGCCAGTCGTGGCACGGCGTCCACGCGCGCGAGGCCCGGTGCAAGTTCCGGCCGGCAGCGGAGACACGGGCGAAACCCGTTGCGCTCGGCCGCCGCGGCGTGCGAGAAGAACCGGCGATTCTTCCGCAGCGTTGCCCGCGCGGGGCAGATCGGGCGGCAGTAGATGCCCGTGCTCGTGATGCCGACGAAGAACACGCCGTCGAAGCGGGCGTCGCGCGCCTCGAGGGCGCGGGTGCAGACATCCTGGTCCAGTCGCATGAACCAAAGAATATGTGCGGTGCCGCAGGGAACTCGCCATTTTCGGACATTGAAGCCGCGCGCCGTCCAACGCATGTTCTGCGGCCGGCGTATGGGCCTTCGTGGTCCACCAGCGCCAGTCCATCTTCAGGAGAACAGAATGCGCCGTCTTGTCCGCGCGACTGCCCCCACGATCATGCTGTTCAGTATCCTCGCCTGCGCCGCGAGCACGGCAGGAAGCTCGGTCGGCTCGGCCACCAGCGAGGATGCGCTGGCGGCCAGGGCGCGCGCGGTGCACGAGCGTGTGATGACGCTCGATACCCACGTGGACATCGATCCAGGCAACTTCCGTGTCGGTGAGCTCAACTACGCGCAGCGGCTGAGCGGCCAGGTCGACCTGAACAAGATGGAAGAGGGCGGGCTCGACGCCGTTTTCTTCTCCATCTACGTGGGGCAGGGCGCGCTCGACTCGGCGGGCTTTGCGCGCGCGTACGCCACAGACACCGCGAAGTTCAACGCGATCCACACGCTCGCAGAGAAGATCGCGCCCACGCGCATCGCGATTGCCTACACGGCGGACGATGCGCGCCGCATCTACGCGAGCGGCAAGAAGGTTGCGCTGATGGGCGTGGAGAACGGGTATGGCATCGGTACCGACATCACGCGCGTGAAGGAATTCTTTGACCGCGGTGCGCGGTACATGTCGCTGGCGCACAACGGGCACAGCCAGCTTTCGGATTCCAACACCGGCGAGGCAACCAACGACTGGATGTGGCACGGGCTCTCGCCGCTCGGCAAGCAGGTGATCGCCGAGATGAACCGCCTGGGCATCATGATCGACATCTCGCATCCGTCGAAGGAATCCATGATGCAGTCGCTCGCGCTGAGCAAGGCGCCGATCATCGCCTCGCACTCCGGGGTTCGCGCGCTGTGCAACGTGTCGCGCAACCTCGACGACGAGCAACTCAAGGCGCTCGCGAAGAACGGCGGCGTGGTGCAGATGGTGGCGTTCCGCAGCTACGTGAAGTGTGATCCCACAGCAGTCGCAGCAAAAGCGTCCGACATGGCAACGCTCAACCAGGAATTCGGCATTCAGCCACCGACGGGCCGAGGAGGTGGTGGCGGCGGAGGTGGCAGGGGCGCTGGGGCTCCCGGTGGTACTCCCGCTGGAGGACGTGCAGCTGTCGCCGGAACGCCCGGGCCATCGTGCAGCG
>JANLOU010000475.1:0-2637 GCA_031366735.1 Candidatus Eiseniibacteriota bacterium | reverse complement strand
CCGGCGATCTGGATGGCCCCGGTCGAGAATCCGGTTTCTGCGAGCATGAGTGACTCGCCGTAGAACGAGCCCATGAAGATGTGGGCGGCGGGACGATCGCGCAGCATGATGCCCGTGATGGCTGCCACATAGGCGAACTGCTCGGGCGAGACGAAGCGCACACAATCCGGGTCGTACTGCTCAGGCCGGCCCGCGTTGAGATACCCGCTCTTGACCATCTCCTGGGCGATCGTGAACGGGATCGGATACGCCACCGGGACTCGGATGGGCGTCTCGTACTTCGCCGTCAGCTTGGCCACGCTCTCGAGGATCACGAGCGAGGCGACAGTCTGGATCTCATCGATATCCTGCACGCCGGGCACATACAGGACGGGCCGCCCCATCTCGGTTGCGCGGCCGATGGCCTCCTCGATCGCATCGATGCCGGCGAGGCGGCGCACGAACGGCTTTCGCCCCGCCTGCGCCATCGAGATGTAGTACAGCACGAACAAGAAGAACAGCACGGTGAAGGCGAGCACGCTCCAGCGCGTGGTGTTGAACCATGAGGAGTGCGCGATCGCAGGGCCGGCGGCGGCGCCTGCGAGCGTGGTGCCGCCGGGCCCCGAGGCGCCTACCCGGTAGAAATAGGAGCGGTCCCGCTGCACGGTCTGGTCGCTTTTGGTATGCGTACCAGCGGCGACCGAATCCACCAGGATCCAAGGCCCGGCCAGGTTCTCGGTCCGCTCGAGGCGGTATCCGGAGACGCGGAGCGAGCCCGCCGAGTCATCGGGCGAGAGTTTCCAGGACAGATCGATGGCGCGGCCCGCGTCGTTCCCGACATCGTGGAACTCGAGCCCGGAGGGCGGAGCGGGCGCCCGGAGCGAATCAGGAACCTGGGCATGGACACGACCAGAAACGCATGCCGCGAAGGCCAGTGCGATGATCCAGACGGCGTTGCGCCTTGCCCTACGGCGCGCGTTGTTCGAGCGCAACGAACCTCCGTGATCGCGTGAACAGAGCGTGCAGAGTGTTCCGAAGTGAATGGAACCTAACCACCTGCAGCAACCCAAGTCAACGAATCGTGTGCAGACGACTGGATTCCAGCCCCCAACGCTGGCCGTTCCCGAGGCGTTCCGCCCGCGTTCAATCGGCGATGCGTTCCACATTCGCACGGGGGACGATCGCACGCTCGGCAGTGTCGACGAACTCCACCTCGAGCACGCGGACCAACGCTTCCGTATCGAGCATCTGCAACTCCGCGGGCAACGCGGTGACCTTACCGATCCGTCCGAAGTAGGGCTCGCGGATGATGCGCAGCACGGAACCCAGATCGAGCCCGCCCTCGAGCGACTCGCGGACGGCACCGCCAGCATCCACTGCGTGAGGGATGAGGATCTCCGGGCGCATGACGCCGGCTCGGATCTGCGTCGCCCCGCTCACCGAGGCGACCTTGCCTTGGTGCGAAGACAGCAAGCGCCATGTGCGTTGTGCCATGTGGATGCGCCCGAATCCCTCCGTCAGGACGAGTGTGAAGCCGATGTCCTCCCCACCCGTGATCGCAACACCGAGGTCCTTGCCGAGCAGGCGCTTGAGGTCTTGATCGTCGAATCCTCCCACGACGACCGCGGCCACGCCGATTTCTCGAGCGCGTTGCAGGGTGTCGTAAGTCACGAAGGCTCCCCCCACCACCACCTTGCCCCGGTGCTCCGGGGTCAGATGTTCGGGCAGCAGTTCCTGCTCGGGCCCACTCACGGCGATGGCGATGGGCCCGAACGTCTCTCCACCCACCCCGAAGATCCCCTGCAGCAGCGCACCGAAGGCCTCGATGACGACACCTTCGCCCGCGAGGACTTCCGCGACGCGCCCGCGGACATACGCGCTGACCTCGACTGGAATCGGCGGCTCGCGCAGGATGAGTTGTCCGCTGACGCTGGAAACGCTCTCCAGCGTTCCATCGGCTGGCGCCTCGACATGACTTTTCATGAGCCCGAACATGCTCTTCGCGGTGGCGATGATGTCGCCCCTGCGCACACTCGCGCCCAGTGGCTTGACCAGCGTTCCCGCGACCTTTGCGGGATCGGTCGCAAGCTTCTGCGCGAGGTTCACGGTCTGCACATTTCCCGGCAGCTCCGTGCGCGCGACGATACTGTCCGGCGCCACCTCTGCGCCGAGTGGAGCCAACACCTCGCCCTTGAGTGGCAGTCGGCGCTCGCGCAGGACATGCGCGTGGTCGGTGACCCGGAGCCCGGGTGTGTATGCGTGCGCCATGGTTCAGACCTCCCTGGGATACATGTTCATGGCGCGGTTCCACACACGCAGTTTGTTGATACGGGCGCTCGCCTCGGCGGGGATCGAGAAGGGCTGTCGCCCACGGGTATCGATCACCAACCCGACGACGCCGCCGCGGACCGTGCGCGATACCGGCTTGCCTTTGCCCGCACCCATGTCGAATCCCCGCTCGGGGGTGACCGTGAGGTGCAGGTGGCCATCGACGGGTACCGGAACCAACACCAGTTCGCCGTAGGCCACCTTGCGGCTCGCTGCGCTGGCCTCGCCCGGCTTCCATTCCACCGTGATGCAGGGTTGCCCGGGCTTGCCGGCTCCAATCGGCGCCACGACGGGACCCAGCATGATCAAGCAATCGCGCTCGAATACCTG
>JANLOU010000080.1:0-5075 GCA_031366735.1 Candidatus Eiseniibacteriota bacterium | reverse complement strand
GGCGAAGGCCAACGCGGTGGTCGTCGAGGACAACGCGCCCACGCGCGACCTGCTTGAACGCTCGCTGCAGGAAGCCGGGCACTCGGTGGTGGCCGTCCCGGATATCGCGGGTGCGACTCCGCTGGCCCTGGATGGCGCATTCGATCTGGCGATCATCGATGTGATGCTCCCGGACGGTAGTGGTCTGGAGTTGTGTCACACGATCCGGGCACAGGGACGCCGACTTCCCATCCTGTTCCTGACTGCGCGAGGGGAGGTCGAGGATCGCATTGCCGGACTGGACGCCGGCGGCGATGACTACTTGCGCAAACCATTCGCGTTGGCGGAACTGCGCGCCCGGATCCGGGCTCTGGGCCGGCGCGGTGGCGTGAGCCTTCCAGCGGACATCGACAACGACAAGCTCTCGATCGATTTTGCATCCGGTCGATTCATCCGGGACGGCATCGAGATCCGCTTGACCGCCCGGGAGTGGGCGGTGTTGCAGGCACTGGCTCGGAATCCAGGTCAGGTGGTGTCGCGTGCGGAGGTGATCACCTCGGCCTGGCCGACACCTGGCCCGGGCACTTCGGAAAGTCTCGATGTCATCGTGTTCCGGCTTCGCAGGAAGTTGGGCGCCGAGGTCGACGGCCTCCCGCGCATTCGCACTTTGCGAGGCCAAGGATTCCTCTTCGAGGTGGCCCCATGAGCCGGTCCTTGGCGGGCCGTCTTGCGCTGCTCGAACAGCTCACGGTCATCGGGGCGATCGCGGCATTCGGACTGCTCTCGCTTTGGGTGACCGCTCAGGTGCTGCGACGCGAGCGCGTGGCGTTCGTGACGACGACGGCGCAAAGGCTCGCGGCGACCTTCGTGGAAGATCTGGAAGAAGATCCCGACACGCTCGTCGTGGCCAGGGGGCTCATCGAGGACGCTCGTGAAGTGGGAGTACAGGTCGAGGTGCGGGATGGGCGGGGCCACCTGCTGGCCTCTTCCTTCCCCCCTCGCGAGGCTGCCTCGAGCGCCGCGACGGGATCGCGCAAGGACGAGGATGAATCGAGTCTCACCGCCACTGCGCGCAATGCACTGGGCGCGCGGATCGACACCCGTGTGACCGATCACGCGCGGCAGGCCAACCTTTCGGCGCTGGCGCGATCGCTGTTGATCGCGGCGCTCCCGATCCTGGCCCTCAGCCTGATCATCGGCAGGTGGATGGTGACTCGCGCCCTAAGCCCGCTCTCCATCATGGCGGAACGCGCAGAGGGGTTGGCCACGCAGCACAAGCCGCGTTCGTTGGGAGGACGCTCGGGGCTGGTCGAGGTGGATCGGCTGGCCGCGTCCTTCGACCACCTGCTTGTGCGCTTGGAGGCCACCATGAGTTCCGAACGACGACTCACTGCCGACGCGTCCCACGAACTGCGGACTCCCCTCACCGCATTGAGCGGTGAGTTGGAGTTGTTGGCCGAGCATACCCCCGCCGACTCGCCTGCCGCGGATGGGGTGCGACGCTGTTCCCGACAAGTCGCGGCGATGCGCGAGTTGGTGGAGGCGATCCTGCTGTTGCATCGTTCGAGCGAGACAGGCGTTCAGCAGGACAGTGCGGTCGAACTGCTGAACCTGGGGGACATGGTGCGTGAGACCACCGCCGAGCTCGTCCTCCAGTATCCCAAGCGTCGGCCCGACCTGACTCTGCAGGCGCCTGACGAAGTGCTCGTCCGAGGTCATGGCGCGCTCCTCACCAGCGCGCTCGCCAATCTGGTCGACAATGCGCTCAAGTTCACCCGTGCGGGTGAGCAGGTCTCGATCCACCTATTCGAGGAGGCGGACCGGGCGCGACTTGTGGTGGAAGATCAGGGGCCAGGCATTCCCGAGGCTGAACGCGAGCGCATCTTCGACCCGTTCTTCCGCGGTGCGCTCGCAAGCATGGCCCCGCGCGGAGCTGGGCTCGGCCTGCCCATCCTGCGCCGCGTGGCCCGCGCCCATGGCGGCGATGTGGAAGTGTCGGCATCGGAGTCGGGCGGAACGCGAATGGTGTTGATCCTTCCGACCTCCGGCCCCGAGGGGCGAGGCGGGACAACCCAGGCGAACGGCTAGCGGCTGTCGCTGCCCGGCGGCAGGCCCGACTCGATGCGCACCTCGCGGAACACCGAGTGCACCCGCGTATCCAGCATCGGTGCTTCGAGCGGCCACACCAGCACGGCGTCGCGGCGTCGCGGCGCCAGCGGCACGCGTTCGAGGAGCGGATGGAGCTCGGGATCGAGCCGCACGAGCGTGTGAGAAAGGTCGCGCATGAGCAAGCCGCTATGAAAGCCAGCGGCCACTTGGAGATCGCCAAGCCGCACGGCCGCGGTCGATGCGAGCCACAAGCTGGAGGCGCCCAAGCCTACCATCCCGGCGAGTTCGGAGACCAGCTGCTTCGCCTCTTTTGTGCGACCCTCGTGCCCTGCGATCACGGCTTCGATCGCGCGCATGTCCGGGGCTCGCGCACCGTCCGCGACTCCATCGCGCATCGCCTGCGCGACCGCGCCCATGTCCCCGAGGTTCAGATGAGCATGTGCCCGGATGGCATAGGCCCCAGTGAGGTAGAAGGGCTCGTTGGACTGCCGCCGGATCTCGTGTGTCATCGCGATCGCCAGCTCCGGTCGCCGGGTCCAGCACGCGAGGCTCGCAATCCAGACCATCGCGAATGCTTCTTGCGGGTCCACCTCGACCGCGCGCCGGAAGTAGCGCTCCGCTCCCGCGAGGTCCGCACGCGTGACGGCGTCCACGCCCAAGTTGATGATCGCGGGCGTGAAGCGAGGATCCGCCTCAACCGCGCGCAACAACGCGGCGCGCTCGCCGTCCAAGTCCCCATGGAAGCGCAGGTTCATCGCTTCGGCCTTGTGCGCCTCGGGGAGTCGGGGATTCAGCGCGATGGCGCGCTGCGCAGCCTCCAAGCCAAGCCGCGTGGATTCGGCGACATCCACCGAGACACCCCATTGACACAACTGGGCATAGCAATCCGCGATACCGGCCCATGCGAGCGCGTAGTCCGGATCCTGCCGGGTCGCCTCCCTGAACAACTCGAGCGCTTCGCGCAGAGAGGCATCGGTGTAGCGGCCGTAGCGTTCGCGGCCCTTCAGGTAGAGATCGTAGGCCCCCACATCCGCGGGCCGTGCACTGGCGAGCGTGGCGGCTTCTGCCGGGGACAAGGCGACGCGCAACGCCTCGGCGATCGAGGAGGCGATCTCCTCCTGCACCGCGAACACATCTTCCATGGTGCGGTCATAGCGCTCGGCCCACAGATGGAAACCGTCGGCGGCATTGATGAGTTGCGCCGAGATGCGCACGCGGCCACCTGCACGCCGGACACTGCCTTCGAGGATCGCGCCCACGCCGAGGTCGGCGGCGACCTTCGCCAGATCGACGGGCGCGCCACGATAACGGGCGACGGCATTGCGTGAAGCCACGCGCAATCCCTTGATCTTGGACAGGTCGGTCAGGATGTCCTCGGTGATCCCGGCGCAGAAGTACTCGCTTTCGGCATCATTCGCGAGGTTCTCGAAGTAGAGCACCGCCAACGAGGGGCGCTCGGCCACCGCCGTCGCATGACTGCTGGAAGGCGACGACAGTTCGATGGCGATGGCACCCAGCTCGCGGCGCAGATCACCAATGTCGCGCGGGCGCTCCTCGACATCCTTGGTGAGACAGCGCCGCACGACCTCGCGCAATCGCGCGGGGAGGGATGCCGGCAGTGCATTCCAATCGGGCTCGCGCTCCAGCACGCGCGCGATCACATCGGACACGGTCTCGCCGCTGAATGCCTGGCGTCCGCACAGGCACTCGAACAACACGCAACCGAATGCCCAGACATCCGCGCGTCGGTCCACGACGCGGCCCCTTGCCTGCTCCGGGCTCATGTAGGAAGCGGTCCCCAGGATCACGCCCGTGCCGGTGGCCGAGAGCGCCATGGTGGGCGATGCGGACAGGTCGAGGGACGAGTTCATCTCGGACGCCCCACCCTTGGCGAGGCCGAAGTCCAACACCTTCACCATGCGCGCTGGGGTGATCATGACATTGCCGGGCTTGAGGTCGCGATGCACGATGCTCTGTTCGTGCGCCGCCTCGATCGCGGCAGCGATCTGCCCCCCGAAGTCGAGTGCTTCGCGCAGTGCAAGAGGCCCGCGCGCGAGGCGCGACGCAAGCGTCTCGCCATCCACCAACTCGAGCACGAGGTACGAGGCGCCTTCGGCCTCCTCGAGCCCGAATATGCCGGCAACATTCGGGTGATTGAGCGAAGCCAGTAATCGAGCCTCGCGTTCGAAACGCGCCAATCGCTCGGGATGCTGTTGGAATGCCTCGGGCAATCCTTTGATCGCGACTTCCCGACCCAGACGCGTATCGCGGGCGCGGTACACCTCGCCCATGCCGCCCGCGCCCAGTGGCGCGATGATCTCGTAGCTGCCAAGGCGAGTGCCCGGTGTGAGCGTCATCGTGAGCCCAACCTCTTGGTCCAATTCGTGACGACCACGAGCGGGGCCTGGCGCTCGGTGCTCGAGGTCGAGATCAGGAATCTCGCCCCATCGGCAGAGATATCGTACGTTGGAATCTCGCCGCGTTGGAACGCTTGGAACATCAACTTCTCGCCGAGGTTCCGAAAGGATCCCGCCTGGCCATCCACCGAAACGGCCACCATGGTGTCGTCCGGGCGTTTGTAGAACAGTTCACGGCCATCGGGACTCCATTTCGGGCACGCCCCGCCGCCCGCCGAAACCTGCCAACGGCCGGACCCACCGCTCGTGGAATCCACGACCGCTCCCGCGGCGGGCATCGGGACCACATAGACTTCGCGTCGGCCTGAAACGGCGGAGTCAAAGGCGAGCCAGCGTCGTGTGGGAGAAACCTGTGCACCGATGCATCCCGGGGAAGCGGGCACCAGCAGCCGCGGCGGACCACCATCGAGCGGCTGCCACCACAAGGGATGATCGACACCGGTCTGGAAGCCACCCCGGCCCACCAGCAGCGCGCGCCCACCATCAATCCACTGGACGGCCCAGACATCATGGCTCGGATCCTTGATCAGCACACGTGGAGCCGCGGAGCCGTCGGCGCGGACTGCCGCC
>JANLOU010000470.1:0-6568 GCA_031366735.1 Candidatus Eiseniibacteriota bacterium | reverse complement strand
GGGAAGGATGCGAGTCGATGAGTACCCGAATCAGCACATGCACCGTGAGACTGGCACTGGCGCTTCTGGTCGCCGGCCCAGCTCTACCATCAAGTGTCGTGGCGGCCAGCTGGCAAGTGACCACCGTGAACGGAGCACCTTACACCGGTCGTTCCAGCGCGATCACGGTAGGCTCCGACGGCGTCGCACACATCGGCTACTGGGATGTGCTCGCCGGCGTTCGGCACGCATGGTGGACGGGCAGTGCGTGGGCGAATGAACTCGTGGAGTCTTCGCCCAGCAGTCTCCTGACGCTCGAGTCCGAAAACAGCTCAGGTCCAGCGCGCGCGCAACTCTTGATCTTCGTCACCGTCGCTGCGGCGTCCCTGGGCTCCCAGCCGGTGTTGGTCTACTCGCGCGGCAACTTCCTGGGTCACAGTCCAGTCTATGGACCCATCCGTGTCGCCATCCGTGAGCCGAGTGGGTGGAGCATCGAATCGATTCCCGGTGCCTACGCGCCCGATGCCGCCGTTGCCGTGGATCCTCTCGGGGTGTTGCACGTGGTGTATTCGAGCAACGGGCAGATCATGCATGCCCGTAAGCTGGCCGGCGGATGGCAGGTTCTGCCGACGGGACTCGCGGGCGAGGATTGCGCGATCACCGTCGAGACACCGGCAGATTACGTGCTGCAGGAGTATTGGCCGCGCATCGCCTATGTCGAGGGAGTGAGTGTGCGGGTCGCAGTGCACACCAACGGGGGGTGGACGAGTCAGCTGATCGATGCCGAGGGCTCGTCGCCGTCGATCGCCGCTGGAGTGCTCCCCTGGGGAACAGAGTCACTGCATATCGTTTATGGGACCAGTGCTGGTGTGCGTCATGCGGCCCGGCAGTCGTCCACCTGGGTCACGGACCCGGTGGCCGGCCCGGACACCTCGCCGGGAGTGCACGGCATCGTGGTGGATGGCGCCGGGCGTCCCTCGGTGGTGTTCTCCAGAACCACGCCGGATGGAACCGAACTTCACTACGCGCGTCGAGAGGTATCGGAGTGGCTGAGCGAGCGCGTGGACAGCGTGGGGAACACGGGACTGTCGAGTGCCATCGCGCTGGATCCGTCCGGGCGACCGTGGATCAGCTACCACCGCTATGATCTTGATTGCTTGATGGCGGCGCATGCGCCCGCGTTCGTGGGTGTCGATGCCCCCGACGCGGCACCCTTTGCGGGGCTGCGGGTGCGGGGAGCACATCCGCTGCGAAGCGGACAGTCCTTGCACCTTGCCTTCACTTTGGCCCAGACCGACGCCATCCGGCTGGAGTGTTACGACGTGAGTGGGCGTCGTCGCGCGAGTGCCGGGCCCACGGAATTCGGCGCTGGCGCCCAGGAGTGGTCGCCGTCACTTGATTTGCGAACGCCCGGACTCTATCTGGTGCGGGCTGCGGGTCGTGAGGGCGTGATTGGCAGCGTACGCGTGGTCGTCACGCGTTGAGGCCGGCCGCGATCCCAGCGCGCGGGACGCAGGTTTCGCGCTGGGCAGGTCACTGTGCTAGCTTGCACTCCCGTGCACACGGGACCGCAACACCTCAGCCGCGTCGTTCTGGGCGTCATTCCTGCCCGGTATGGCGCGTCGCGTTTTCCGGGTAAGCCCTTGGCGTTGTTGTGGGGCAAACCGATGCTGCGGCATGTGTGGGAGCGGGCCTGTGGCGCCCATGGGATCGACGCGCTGGTCATCGCCACCGACGACGAACGCATCGCCTCCGCCGCGCGCGGCTGGGGCGCGGAGGTCGAGATGACTTCGCCCGATTGCACCAGTGGCACCGATCGTGTGGCCGAGGTCTCACGTGCGCGTCCGCACTATGAGCTGGTGCTCAATCTGCAGGGCGATGAGCCCGAGCTCGAGACTGCAGCAGTCACGAGTCTCGTGCGCGCCATGCAGGCCGACGACCAGCTTCGGATGGGCACGATCGCGCATCACGAGCCGGATCTCGCGCTCATGGAATCCGAGAATGTTGTCAAAGTCGTTGTCGATGATGCAGGACTCGCGCTGTATTTCAGCCGTGCCGATCTCGCCAACGCTTCCAAGGGCGGACCGGCGCTGCGCCATGCCGGCGTGTATGCGTTCCGACGCGACCTGCTGCAGGAATTCGCATCGTGGCCCCCGGGCGCGCTCGAGTTGGCGGAACGCCTGGAGCAGTTGCGCGCAGTCGAGCGAGGGGTGCGGATCAAAGTGGTGCTCGGCGAACAACCGTTCGCGGGTGTGGATACTCCCGAGCAGATGGCGGCGCTCGAAGCGCGTGGTCCTCGGGGCTAGAGTGAAAGCTTTCGATTTTCGATTTTCGATCTTCTGAACTCCTGAGAGAGGGAGGAACCCATGGCAAAGATGGTGGTGGTGACCGGCGGCGTTGTCTCATCGCTCGGCAAAGGGATTGCTGCCGCATCGCTCGGCTTGTTGCTCAAGGCGCGTGGTTTCCGCGTGACCATCCAGAAGCTCGATCCCTACTTGAACATCGATCCGGGCACCATGAGCCCGTTCCAGCACGGCGAGGTCTTCGTCACCGACGATGGCGCCGAGACCGATCTCGATCTGGGCCACTACGAACGCTTCATCCACGCCTCGGTCACGCGCAGCCACAACGTCACCGCGGGACAGATCTATGATTCGATCCTCTCGCGCGAGCGCCGCGGCGACTACCTTGGGCGCACGGTGCAGGTCATCCCGCATGTGACGGATGAGATCAAGAAGCGTGTGCTCGGGCTGGGACTGGCCACCCAGGCTGATGTGCACATCATCGAGATCGGCGGCACGGTGGGTGACATCGAATCGTTGCCCTTCCTCGAAGCGGCGCGCCAGTTGAAACTCGAGCACCGCCGCGATGTCATCTTCGTGCATGTCACACTGGTGCCCTATATCAAGGCTGCGGGCGAGGTGAAGACCAAGCCCACACAGCACTCCGTCAAGGAACTGCGCGAAATCGGCATCCAAGCCGACATCCTGCTGTGCCGCTCCGAGACCCCGCTCGAGTCGGATGTGCGCGAGAAGATCGCGCTGTTCTGCAATGTCCCGACCGAAGCGGTCATCGCCGCTACCGATGTGAAGTCGATCTACGAGGTGCCGGGCGTGTTCCATGCGGGTGGGCTTGATGACATCGTCGTCAATATGTTGGGCCTGCCCGACTCCAAAATGCAGCCTGCTGATCTGTCCACCTGGAATGACTTCACACGCCGCGTGACCCATCCCGACCGTCAGTGCGAGATCGCTATCGTCGGCAAGTACACCCATGTTCGGGACGCCTACAAGAGTGTGATCGAGTCGTTCGTGCACGCGGGTGCTGCGAACAAGGCCCGAGTCAACCTGCGCTGGGTCGAGAGTGCCGACATCGAGGTCAAGGGAGCCGCGACACTGCTGGCGGATGTGGATGGCATCCTCGTGCCCGGCGGGTTCGGCGAGCGTGGGATCGAGGGCAAGGTGGCGGCAGTGCAGTTCGCGCGCGAGAAGAGCGTGCCGTATTTCGGGTTGTGTCTGGGCATGCAGGTCGCCACGATCGAGTTCGCGCGACATGTCGTGGGCTGGGCCGACGCCAACTCGAGCGAGTTCGATCCCTCGAGTGAGCACAAGGTCATCGACCTGCTGGCCGACCAGGCCAATGTCACCGACAAGGGCGGCACCATGCGTCTGGGCGCCTACAAGTGCACGCTGCGAGAGGGCAGCCTTGCGGCGCGCGCTTACGGAAAATCCGAGGTCGAGGAACGCCACCGTCACCGTTACGAACTGAATAACAAATACGCGCAACAGCTCACCTCGCGCGGGCTGGTGTTGTCGGGTAAGTGTGTGGGCCGAGAGTTGGTGGAGATTGTGGAGTTGCCGGACCACCCGTGGTTCCTCGCGGTGCAGTTCCATCCCGAGCTCAAGTCGCGTCCATTGGATCCGCACCCGCTGTTCAAGGACTTCGTGCGCGCGGCCTTGGAGCGGCGAGTGGCGCGCTTGGGCGCGAATGATTACGACCCCTCGCGCGAACGGCTGCACGAGCAGGCCGAGGCCTGATGCAGCGATTCCAAGTAGGCGACGCCGAGGTCGGGGGCGAGCATCTGTTCATCACCGCCGGACCCTGCGTGGTCGAGAGCGCCGAGATGTGTCTCAAGATCGCGGCGCATATGCAGAAGTTGTGCGCTGCTCGGCACCTTCCATTCGTGTTCAAGGCGTCCTACCGCAAGGCGAATCGCTCCAGTGCCCGCTCGTTCTCGGGACTCGGCATGGAGGAATCCCTCGCTGCCCTGGCCCACGTGAAACAGGAGTTGGGTGTGCCGGTGTTGACCGACATCCACGAGGAAGTCGAGGTCGCGGCCGCAGCGCAAGTGGCCGATGTGCTGCAGATCCCCGCATTCCTGTGCCGCCAGACCAATCTGCTGCAGGCGGCCGCTCGCACGGGCCGCGTTGTGAATGTGAAGAAGGGCCAGTTCCTTGCCCCGGCGGACATGCAGAACGCCATCGACAAGATCACCGCCGTGGGCGGCCGGCATCTCATGCTGACCGAGCGCGGCACGACCTTCGGCTATGGTGATCTCGTGGTCGACATGCGGGGCTTGGTGGTGATGCGTGAGCTGGGTTGGCCCGTGTTGTTCGATGCCACGCACAGCCTGCAGCGGCCTGGCGGCGCCGAAACACAAGGCGACCGACGCTTTGCATTCCCGCTGCTGCGCGCGGCCGTGGCGTGCGGCGTGGACGGCGTGTTCTTCGAGACGCACCCCGACCCCGCGCATGCCAAGAGCGATGCCGCCACCCAACTGCCGCTCGATCAGGCCGCCGCTTTCCTCGACGAGGCCGTGCGCGTCCATGCTGCAGTCAAGGAGGCGATCCGTGGCTGAATCACAGCAGGCTCCCATCGCGCACCCCGTGAAGTTGTTGTTCCTGGATGTGGACGGGACGCTGACCGACGGAGTCATCGGCTTCACGCGGGACGGCGACTCGCGCAACTTCTGGGTGCGCGACGGGCTGGCGCTGGAGTGGGCGCGCGAGTTGGGGATCCTGCCAGTGATCATCTCGGGGCGTGATTCGCTCGCGGTGGCGGCACGCATGCATGACTTGCGACTCGAGCATTACCTGGGCGCCAAGGACAAGGTCAGCATCGCCGAGTCGGTACGCGCGCGCGAGGGCGTCCGCTGGGACGAGTGCGTGATGATCGGCGACGACCTGCCCGATGTGCCGCTGTTCCGTCGCGTGGGCTGGGCCATCGCGGTGGCCGACTCTGCGCCCGAAGCGCTGCAGTTCGCTCACACGGTCACGGAAGCGCCCGCCGGGTTCGGAGCGGTGCGCGAAGCGGTCGAGATGTTGCTCAAGCACAATGGTGTGTGGGAGCGGATCCTGACGCGGTACGAGGCGAAATGAGCCCGCTCGACCTGGTGGCGCGCGCAAGGGGCATCATCCGCGAAGAGGCCGCTGCGGTGGCCGCGCTGGAGCAGCGCGTGGGCCCCGAGTTCACCCGGGTGATCGAGACGCTCGCCGCGTGCTCTGGGAAGTTGATCGTCTCCGGGGTGGGCAAGAGCGGCCTGCTAGGCCAGAAACTCGCGGCGACGCTGACCAGCACCGGCACGCCCAGTGTGTTCCTGCATCCCACCGATGCGATGCACGGCGATGCCGGACTGTTCGCGCCCGGCGATGTGGCGTTGTTCGTTTCGAAGAGCGGTGCCACCGACGAGTTGCTTGCGCTGATGCCTTATCTGGAGCGCCACGGCATCCCACTCGTGTCGATCGTGGTGCAGCCCGGTTCGGCACTCGAACGCCGGAGCACCGCGACGCTCGTGCTGGGTCCGGTCGCCGAGGCCTGCCCGCACGACCTGACGCCCACGACCAGCATCACGCTCACGCAGGTGATGGGGGATTGCGTCGCGATCGCGCTCATGGAGCGCCGGGGTTTTGCGGCCGAGGATTTCCGCTTCCTGCATCCGGGCGGGGTCATCGGGCGCTCGGCCGCGCGGCGCGTGCGCGAACTCATGCACGACGGTGACACGATGCCGCGAGTGACCGAGACCGCCACGCTGCGCGAGGTGATGCTCGAGATCATGGCCAAGCGTCTTGGCATCAGTGTCGTCCTGCGCGCCGATGGCACGCTGGCGGGTGTGGTCACGGACGGTGACTTCAAGCGCCTGCTCCTGAAGCACGCCGACCCGTGGAAGCTGACCGCGCGCGAGATCATGGGGGGCAGACCCAGCACGATCTCGCCCGATGCCCTGGTGGCGAGCGCGGTCCGAGCGATGGAGGAGCGAGCCGAAGGCCCGATCACCGCGCTCGTCGTGACGGACAGCTCGCACCGCCCGCTGGGCGTCCTGCACCTGCACGACTGCTTGCGAGCGGGTTAGCGGTCAGTTGCGCTCGAGGAACTCGAGCACTTTCGGGTTGACCAGATCCGGCCGCTCGATCATGACGCTGTGCGACGCGCCGGGAACGACCCAGAGTTCAGCGTGGGGGATGGCGCGCGCCAGCGCCTCGCTATGCTCGCGCCGGATCACATCGTGTTCACCCGCGCCGACGAGCACGCGCGCGCGGATCGTGCCGAGCTGTTCCCGCGACCATTGCGGCAGCGAGAGCCCCAGTGCGAT
>JANLOU010000025.1:0-1850 GCA_031366735.1 Candidatus Eiseniibacteriota bacterium | reverse complement strand
GATCGTCGGTCTTCTCGCCGAGTCGGAACGCGAGTGTCGGCGTGGCGGGCAACAGCATGAAGTCACAGCGCGCGAAGGCCAACGCATATTCGTGTCGGATCCGCGTGCGAGCCCGTTGGGCCTTGAGGTAGTACGCGTCGTAGTAGCCCGACGAGAGCGCGTAGGTGCCCAGCAGGATACGGCGCTGCACCTCAGGCCCGAAGCCCTCGCTGCGTGTGTTCGTGTACAGCGCCCGAATGTCGGCCGCGTCGGATGAGCGGTGCCCGTATCGCACGCCATCGAAGCGGGCCAGGTTGCTGCTCGCCTCAGCGGTTGCAATCAGGTAATACGCAGCGACGCCATACTCGCCCGGCAGGAACTCGAATGGCACGCGCGTCGCGCCGGCGCGTTCGAATGCTGCCGCCGAGCGTTCCAACGCTTCCACGATCTCCGGATCCACCCCAGCCTGCCACAGGTTCGCGGGCCAGCCGAAGCGCAGCCCGTCCACACCCGTGTCCCAGTGCGACACATCCGGCGGGGCGGAGAGTCGAGTGGTCGCGTCGTAAGGATCTGCGCCCGCGAGAGCCGCGTAGGTCACCGCGATATCGCCCGCGTGACGCGCGAACACTCCCACTTGGTCGAGCGACGAGCCGAACGCGACGAGGCCGTAGCGCGAGAACCTTCCGTAGGTGGGCTTCAGTCCGAACACGCCGCAGAACGCCGCCGGTTGGCGGACAGAGCCACCCGTGTCGGAGCCCAGACTCACGGGCACCAGTCCATAGGCGACCGCGGCAGCAGGTCCCCCACTCGAGCCACCCGGCACGCGGGACAGATCGAAGGGATTGCGCGTGGGTCCGTAACACGAGTGCTCGGTGGAGGAGCCCATCGCGAACTCATCCATATTGCCTTTGCCCACCACGACGGCACCCGATGCCCGCAGCCGCGAGACCACAGTGGCGTCGTAGGGCGCCCGATATCCCGCGAGAATGCGCGAGCAGCAGGTGGTCGGAAACTCCCGGGTGCAGAGGTTGTCCTTGACCAGCACGGGCACACCCGCCAGCGGTCCTTGCCGATCCGCCGTCTCGGCGCCCGCCTGCCGGACCTCGCGATCGCTGTGGACGACCGCATGCACCTCCGACTCCCAGACCGTTGCTGGGCCTTCCCAGCCCGATTCGATCGCCACCCCGGGCGCGACTTCACCCGCTCGGACGCGCGCCGCGAGCGATGCCGCCGAAAGTCGCCACAGCTCGTCGCTCATGGGTTCAGGTTCTCCACGACAGGGGGCACCAGAAAGAAGTGCGCCTCGCTCTCGGGCGCCGCAGCGGTGGCCTGCTCGGGCGTGAGACGACGGGCGTCCGGCTCGTCTGCGCGCAACGCCCCCTCGGCCGACGCGAATGCGCTGGGCTCGCACCCGGACAGCTCGATCCGATCCAGAGTCGCCACGAACTCGAGAACGCTGGAGAGCTGCGCGGCCATCCGTCCCATGTCGCTCGCGGGAATCTCGAGCCGCGCAAGTTCAGCGATCCGTGCCACCTCGCGTTCATCGATCGACATCGGCCCCTCCACTCACGAAACGCGCGAGCACCTTCTTGACCGCACCTGCGAAGCGGACGGTCAGCTTCATGTCCGGCCCATCGCCCTCGGCCTCCAGCACGGTCCCCCGTCCGAACTTATCGTGATACACCACTTGTCCAAGCGCCCGGCGTCCCGACGCGCTGCGGCTGGGCACCGTGATGCCGTGCGACGGCCGGGGCGAAGCGTCGTCCAGGTCGAACGAGACATCCGTGATCTCATCGCGGGAGTCGCGGCGGCCCTCGGGATAGCGCGCCTCGGTCGTGCGCTTTCCTGAAGTGACGCCGGCCGTGCTGCGC
>JANLOU010000009.1:0-5804 GCA_031366735.1 Candidatus Eiseniibacteriota bacterium | reverse complement strand
ACCGCTCGAGCTGCCGAACCGCGTTGCCCGCGCGCCACCGCAAGCGCCGCCTCCGCTCGCGTCGCGCGCACCGCACTGGAACCCAACAATGCGCTCCAGGCGCCCGCCAACGCTTCCACGTCCTTCGCAACCCAGATGGCTTGATGCCGTTCGAGAACTTCCACTGCTTCGCGCTGACTGGCGTTGTACTGCCCCATCACGACAGCAGCACCGCAAGCTGCGGGCTCGAGGGGATTGTGCCCCCCATAGGACGCCATGCTGCCGCCCACGAACGCGACATCCGCGGCGCGGTACCAATCGATCAACACACCGATCCGGTCATCCCAACGCCAGCCGTCCGTAGCGCTGTGCAGCTCGACCGAACTGACGCCCGCCTCTGCAGCTTCGCTCCGCAACTCGGCGAGCGCGCGGGGATGCCGTGGGACCGCCACCACTTGCCACGCTGCTCGCAGGGCCGTGGGGAGTTGCCGCCAGGCGCGCGCCAGCAGCCGCGCCTCCCCGGGTCGAACGCAACCCAGCACCAACAATGGGCGGTGCGGGTCCACTCCGAGCGCGGCGCGCTCGGCCGGGCGATCGGCAGCAGGTTCAGGCAGACCGTCACTTTTCAGGTTCCCCACCACCTGGGTGCGATCGGGCCGCGCTCCAAGCGCAAGCCAGCGCTGCTGATCGCGCTCGCTCTGGCACAACACGGCATCGAGTCCGGCAACGAGTCCGCGCAGCTCGGAACCCAGTGAACGATAGCGACGCACGGAACGCTCGCTGAGCCGCGCGCTCACGATCGCGACGGGCACATGCTCCGCGCGCGCGCGCAGCAACCAATGCGGCCACAGTTCGGTTTCGAGCAGGAACATGCGCTCGGGTTGGATCCCGCGGAAGAAGCGCCGGGCGGCCTGCGGCGCATCGATGGGCGCGAGCGAGCGCGGGCGGCCGAGCGCGGAGATGCGCTCACGCCCGGTGCGGGTGGTCGAAGTCAGGTAGATGCGAGCTTGCGGCTGGGCCGCGACGAGCGCTGCGACCAATGGCGGCACCGCCACGGCTTCGCCCAGCGAGGCGGCGTGGACCCAGGCATGGCATCCGCCTGGCAGCGCAACCTCCCCCATGCGTTCACCCCAGAGCGGACGCTCGTTGGGCGAAGCGAACAACTTTGCGTGGGGAGCCAGCGCCCCCAGCGCCGGTGCGAGCAGGCGATAGGTGGACCAAGCAAAACTCATGCGGCCTCCCCGGCGCGGACCCGAACCCGGCGTGTGAGGTCCGCCACGGTTCGCTGCAGCGACTGTTGCACCACGCTCACGCCGTGCGCATCGAGGTTTTGCGGAACGAGCACTGGCGCCCCGTGGGAGATGCAAACGCGCGCGAAGGCATGCGGCACGCGGAACCGATCCCACGATCGTGCGGCCCATGCCGAGCTGGACGCCGTTGCGATCGGAACGACGCGACGCTGGAGTCGCGATGCCAGGTAGACGAGCCCATCCTTCAGTTCCTCGGCAGGCCCGCGGGGGCCGTCGGGCGTGATCGCGAGATGTCGTCCGTTGCGGGCATGCCGGATCATCTCACGGATACCGGTTCCGCCGCCGCGCGTACTGGAACCGCGAGCGGTGGTGAAACCCATCACTTCGCTGAGTCGCGTGATCAGTTCACCATCCCGGTGCTGGCTCACCAGCACGGCGATTCCTTCTCGACGGTGGGTGAAGACCAGTGGGAGCAGGCGCGAATGCCAGAAGTAGTAGAGGAAGCGTTCGCCGCCTCGCGCCGCCGCGAGGTATTCGGCATCATCCTGTTGGTCGATCCGCCACGTGCGCCCGAGCACCTGCACGATCGCTGCGCCGCCGATTGCCGCGGGTCCCAACCACCATGGATATCGCTCGCGGCTCACGCCACCAACTCCGCAAGCGCGGCGGCAGCCCGCGCCGAGGCGCCGGGTCCACCCAGTCGTTCACGCACCACCGCAAGGTCGGCCCGACGCGCGGCGAGTGCCTCGGGATGCTCGAGCCACTCGCGCACGGTCTGGACGATCGCGCGGGGGGTCAGCGCCTGTTGCAGGAGTTCGGGCGCCACGAGGCGGCCCGCGACGATGTTCGGTAGCCCGATGTACGGCAGACGCAGCACTCGCTTGGCAATCGCATGGTTGAGCCAACCGACTTTGTAAACAATCACCAACGGCGTACCGAACAAGGCGGTCTCGAGCGTTGCGGTCCCGGATGCCACGACACAGCAGGTCGAATACGCCTGCACGGCACGAGTTCGACCCTGCACCACTTTCACACCCTCGAGGAGCCGTGCGGGAGAATGCGCGAGGCTGACGGCATGAGCCTGCGCCAGCACCGGAACGACATCAGGGCATTGGCGGCGAAGCTGCTGCGCGGCTTCCAGGAGTGGCGTGGCGAGCGCGCGCAGCTCACCGGGGCGGCTGCCGGGGAGTAATCCGACGAGTCGGGCGGAGGCATCCACGCCCAACTCCTGCCTCAGTGCCGATTCCGATAGCTCCGGAACAAGGTCATCCAGCAATGGATGGCCCACGAAAGTGGTCGCCACTCCCGCCGCTCGGAAGATGGGTTCCTCGAATGGGAACACGACCGCAAGGTGGTCCACCCACCGAGCCATCTCCTGCGCGCGTTCCGCATGCCATGCCCAGACTTGCGGCGCGATGTAGTAGAACACCCGCGCACCGCGACGCTTGAGTTCAGGCCCGAGCCGCAGGTTGAACCCCGGATAGTCCACCAGCAGCACGGCGTCCGGTCGGTTCCGATCGTACTCGGCGAGCAGTCGTGCCCGAGTCGAAAGCAATCGAGGCAACTTGGCGACGATGCCACTGAATCCGATCACCGCGAGCTCTTCCTGCGGGACCAGTGGCGTGACACCCACTGCGCGCATGCGCGGGCCGGCGACTCCGCTTGCGGTCCAGGCACCGTGGGCCGAGAAGGCCTGCAGCAGGTTGGCGGCATGGTGATCCCCGGAGGCCTCCCCCGCCACGACCAGAAGCCGACGCTCGCGGGACGGCGCGCTCGGCGTCAGCGCTGGGCCCACTGCTTCGCGCGCCCCCGCATGGCGGCGCGGACCTCCTCGGCAACGAACAACGCGTCGCGCCCGGATTGAGCCGATGCTGCGCCCTCACCCTGCCCCCGGAGCGATTGCACGAAAGCTTGCAACTCGAGTGTCAGCGGTTCGCCGGCGACCCCGGTGATCTTCGTCCGCTGAATGCCCGCGAGTAGCGCGAACGGATCCACCAGGCCCGGCTTGAACGACCCTGGGTCCTTGATCACGAACGCCTCGCCGGTCTTCTCGAACAGATCGATCGAGAGGTAGGCGTCCCCTTGGAAGAACCGCAATCGGCGCAAGCGTTCGACGGAAACGCGACTCGCGGTGAGATTCGCCACACTGCCGTCGGGGAACTCCAAGCGTGCATTCGCAATGTCCTCGTTGCTCGAGAGCACTGCGACACCCACCGCGCTGATCAAGGAAGGGGTCTGTCCGGTGAGATGCAGGACCGCGTCGATGTCGTGGATCATGAGGTCGAACACGACATCGATGTCGAGCGAGCGTGGCTGGAACGGGGCGAGCCGATGTCCCTCGATGAACCGCGGGTGATGCAGGAACGGTCTGGCCGCAAGGATCACCGGGTTGAAGCGTTCCACCTGCCCGACCTGAAGCGTGCGACCATGCCGCGTTGCAGCCGCCATCATGGCATCGGCCTCGGCAACCGTCACGGCCATGGGCTTCTCGACCAGGACATGGCACCCCGCCGCCAGCGCCATCTCGGCGGAGTCCAGGTGGGACACGGTGGGTGTCGCGACGGACACCGCCTCGCACTCGGCGAGCAGGGCTTCGGGCGACTCGAACGCCGGACAACCGTGTTGCTCGGCGATGGCACGGGCACGCTCCGGGGAGCGGTCGTGCACCCCGACCAGTGTCGCTTCGGGGATCGTGTGATAGACGCGAGCGTGCTTCTCTCCCCACACGCCGACTCCCCACACACCGCATCGGACTGGTTCCATCGTCGTCTTTCTAGCGCGAGACGCCGCGCACCGAGGTCTCGCAGAAGCGGGCGAAGTGCTCCACCTCGGGAATGCCCGGCAGGGTCTGGCGGATGGTTTCGACCGCCTTTCGCGCCGTGTGCCCTCCGCGGAAGAAAATGCGATACGCCTTTTCGAGCGCCTGCACCGAGGGCATCGAAACGCCGCGTCGTTGCAAGCCAATGCTATTGAGACCGGCATTGCGCGGCGGGCTGCCCGCGCACTTGATGAAAGGCGCCACATCCTGGGGGATGCGCGAGCCGCCCCCGATCATGGAATGCCGGCCGATGCGAGTGAACTGATGCACGACCGTGCTACCCCCGACAATGGCCCAGTCGTCCACCACGACATAGCCTGCCAGTTGGACCGCATTGGCAAGGATGACCCGGTCGCCGATCTGGCAGTTGTGCGCGACATGGGCATAGGCCATGAGCAGGCAGTGCGACCCGATCCGCGTGGTGAAGCCCGGCTCGGTTGCCAGGTTCGCGGTCATGTATTCACGGAACACCGAATGGTCGCCGATTTCCAGATACGAGGGCTCGCCGGAGTACTTGAGATCCTGCGGCGGGCTGCCGAGCACGGCGCCATGGTGCACATGGCAATCGGCCCCGACGGTGGTCCAACCCGTCACCAGCGCGTGCGCGTCCACCTGCGTGCGATCTCCAAGCGAGACCTGTGGCCCTACGATCGCGCCGGGGCCGATCACGACATCCACCCCCAGGCGTGCGCCGGGATCCACGAAAGCAGCCGGGTGGACTCTCGTACTCATGGACGCTTGTCCACGATGGTGGCGAGCAACTCCGCTTCCGCGACGAGTCGGCCGTCGACAAAAGCCTCGCCGCGCATCTTCATGGTGCGACGCTTGGCGTGGATGAGCGTGAGCTTGAAGCGCAATTGGTCGCCCGGGACCACTGGGCGGCGGAACTTCGCCCCGTCGATTCCCATGAAGTACATGAGCTTGCTCCCGGGATCATCCACGGAGTTCAGCATGAGCATGCCGCCCACCTGGGCCATGGCTTCCAGGATGAGCACGCCCGGCATGGTCGGATGCCCCGGGAAGTGTCCCTGAAAGAAGGGCTCGTTGATGGTGACATTCTTGAATCCCTCGATGCTGTGGCCCTCTTCGATCGCAGTGATACGGTCGACCAGCAGGAAAGGGTAGCGATGCGGCATCAAGTCCATGATCGCCGTCGTATCCCACTCACCCGCCGGACCGCCAGGACGCCGGCCGGGCAGTGGCAGGGTTTCCTTGAGCTGCTTCACGAAGGCGACATGCCCCTGGTGTCCCGAGCGCTTCGCAGTGAAATGCCCCAGCACCGGCCCGCCAAGGATGAACAGGTCGCCAATCAGATCGAGGATCTTGTGACGCACGAATTCGTCCGGGAAACGCAGGGGTTCATCGTTGAGCACGCCATCCTTGCCGACGACGATCGCGCTCTCCAGCCGCCCACCCTTGATCCACCCCGCTTCGCGCAACACTTCCAGGTCACGCTCGAGCACGAATGTGCGGGCGGGAGCCACCTGTTCGAGGAACACTTCCGGCGTGATATCGAGCGTCAGCGTCTGGATCCCGATCAGGGGATGGTCATACTCGATGGTGAAGGTGATGCGCAGTCCGTCGAACGGGGTCGCCGACAACTCGACTCCCTTGTCCTCGAAGTGAACGGGCTTGGTCACCTTGATATGCCGCGTGGGTTTGTCCTGCTCGATGATCCCAGCGGCCATGAGTGCCTTGGCGATCGGCGCGGAACTGCCGTCATGTCCCTCGGGTACTTCCATGCTGCTCGTCTCGAT
>JANLOU010000004.1:0-6068 GCA_031366735.1 Candidatus Eiseniibacteriota bacterium | reverse complement strand
ATCCATAAGAGGCATCAACTGGGCGGCACCGCTGATTCCGATCGCACTCTCGACCATGCCGCGTTTGCTCGCCCGGGCCTACTCCAACGATGCCGCAGTGATCGCGCTGGCCGCGACGCTGCTTCCGATCGCGGCGGTGTTCCAAGTGTTCGACGCGCTTCAGGTGGTGAGCATCGGGGTGCTGCGAGGAGTGGGGGATACGCGCACGCCCCTCATCGTCAACCTGCTCGGCTATTGGGTGCTGGCGCTCCCACTCGGACTCTGGCTCGCGTTCCGCATGGGCCTTGGCCCACAGGGGCTGTGGTGGGGATTGGTCGCAGGGCTCGCGGTGGTGGGTGTGGTGCTCGCCGCGCGCGTCCGCGTACGCCTGTGGCGTCCGCTCGAACGGCTGCGCGTCGAGGACGGCCATACTCCCATGCACTGAGCGCGATCCGCACTCGGCACTGCGCCCGCGATGAAGTTGCAAGTCATTGTCTGGCAATGTGAACGCCCCCCACGCTCCAGTAATCGTGGAGGCCGCCCGGCCACCGATCGCCGGCGCGGGAGGGTGCGACCTCACCCAGGACTGGCGACGGTTGGCTTGCTATCTCGATGTGTTCGCGTCATGGTGCTCGGCGTCTGCGGTCGCTTGGGTTGGGATCGTCGAACCGGCCAAAAGGGTCGGGCGTCACCGTCGCGTCACGGCGGTTCTGTGAAGGGGGCGTTGCCCCCGTGAGTCAAGGAGCATCCCAGTGGCACGTGGCACAGTGAAGTGGTTCAACGAGGCGAAGGGTTTCGGTTTCATCTCCCAGGAAGACGGCGAAGATGTGTTCGTCCATTTCTCCGCCATCACGGGTGACGGTTTCAAGACCCTCGCCGAGAACGAGGCAGTCGAGTTCGATGTGACCCGTGGACCCAAGGGTCTGCAGGCCGCGAACGTCCGCAAGGCCTGATACTCGGTTGGATCACTCGCGCGCGGGACGGCGTCCTTCGGGCGCCGTCCCGTTCGTATTTTCATGCAGGCGCTACAAGCTGTAGTCGCTTCAGCAGTCCCTCATCACCTTCAGGAGTCCCATTGCCTTTCAATGCACTCGGCCTGCCGGCCCTCATCCTCAAGGGTGTGCGCGCCGCCGGATACGCCGAGCCCACACCGATCCAGAGCAAAGCCATTCCCACCATCCTCGCCGGTCATGATGTGATCGGTGCGGCGCAGACAGGCAGCGGCAAGACCGCCGCATTCGTGCTGCCCATCCTTGCGGGTCTGCTCGAAGGGCCGCGCGCGCTGCGCTGCCTCATCCTCGTACCGACGCGCGAACTGGCCGCACAGGTCGAGACCAACGCGCGCGATTATGCGCGTTTCACCAAGCTCAAGATGGGCGTCGCCTACGGTGGCGTGAACATCGGGCCTCAGGAGCGCATGCTGCGCGGTGAGGGCGTCGATCTGCTCGTCGCCACGCCGGGGCGGCTGCTCGACCTGCACGGACGCCAGAGTGTGGCGTTCGAGGACATCGAAGTTCTCGTGCTGGACGAGGCCGACCGAATGGTCGACATGGGGTTCGCCCCCGACCTTCAGCGTATCCTGCGTCTACTGCCCAAGAAGCGTCAGACCTTGTTGTTCAGCGCCACCATGCCACCGGCGCTCAACAAGGTTGCCGGGATGGCGGTGACGGACCCCGTCCGCATCGACATGGGGCCGCCCTCCAAGCCGGCCGCTGGGATCACGCAGGCTGTCTATCCGTGCCCCAAGCACCTCAAGCCGGACATGCTCACCGAATTGATCGCGCGCACGGGAGCGGGCAGCGTCATCGTTTTCACGCGCACCAAGCACGGCGCTGACCGCTTGACTCGGCAGTTGCAGCAGCGCGGGTTGGCGGTGGCCGCGCTGCACGGCAATCGTACGCAGAGCCAGCGTGAGCGTGCGCTCAAGGATCTGCAGCGAGGCCGCGTACAGATTCTGGTCGCCACCGATATCGCCTCGCGCGGTATCGATGTGGATGACATCACGCATGTGGTGAACTTCGATGTCCCGCACACCGCCGAGGACTACGTCCACCGTATCGGCCGGACGGGTCGCATGAACGCGACGGGCGATGCTTTCACGCTGATGAGCCCGGACGAGCAGAAGGATGTGCAGATCATCGAGCGCTTCCTTGGCAAGAGCATCCCGCGCGTCATCCTGCCGGACTTCGACTACAAGCGACGCGTGGACGACAAGGCTCGCGCGGCGGGCGTCGAGGGTTCGGCGCGGCAATCCCGTGGTCGGGACGAAGGCTCGCGCGGCTCGCATTCGGATCGCGGTGCTCGGGACTCCTCGCGGGGCCGTCCGGCCCGTAGCGCAGGAGATTCGTCCCGCACTCAGCCCAGCGCTGAGGGCAGCTCCACATTCGGCCGTCGGCCGGATCGTGGCAGCACGGATCGTCGTAGCCGCCGCAAGATGTGACAGTGGTCGCGCTCGCGCGACACGCACAGCACCCGAGGCAGGGAGGCCCGTGATGGCACTGACATTGCGGAAGGTCTGGACCTCACTCTCGGGGTTGGGCGCGGCAAGTCTGATGGTTTCAGTCCTACGCGCGGCTCCCGGCTCCACGCCGGGGGCCGCGCTGCCTGTTCCGCCCGAAGTGCCGGCGGCGGCCAAGCGGGTGCGAGCGCGTGGCCTGACCCCCGGGATCGCGTCCGAGACGCTGCGATCCCACGCCGCGAGGATCTCATGAACCGCCCGCATCTCACCCGCTACGCTTGGTTGTCGATCGCCGCGGCGTTGGTCACGATTGGGCTCAAATCGAGCGCCTACCTGCTCACGGGATCGGTCGGGCTGCTCTCGGATGCGCTCGAGTCGTTGGTCAATCTTGCGGGCGCGATCATGGCGCTGGCGATGTTGACCATCGCTGCGCGTCCCGCGGATGACGATCATCCCTACGGCCACGGCAAGGCGGAATATTTCTCGAGCGGAGTCGAAGGCACACTGATCCTGGTTGCCGCCGCGAGCATCGGCATCGCGGCCGGGTCGCGCCTGATGCATCCGAGGCCGCTCGAGGCGGTGGGGCTCGGTCTGCTCGTTTCACTCGTGGCGGCAGGCGTGAATCTGGTCGTCGCCTTGATGCTGGTGCGCGCCTCGCGTCGGCACGGCTCGATCACGCTCGAGGCGAACGGGCGACACCTGCTGACCGATGTGTGGACCTCGGTCGGCGTCATCGCTGGCGTCGGCCTGGTGGGGTGGACGCACTGGCTCTGGCTCGACGCGGTCGTTGCATTCGTCGTTGCTGGGAATATCGTCTGGACCGGTGCCCAGATCGTGCGCCAGTCCGTGCTGGGGCTGATGGATAGCGCCATGAGCGAACAGGAACGCCTCGCGGTGCAGAAGGCGCTGGTGCCACACTTGTTCGGCGGCATCCAATATCACGCGTTACGGACGCGCATCTCGGGAGCGCGGCGATTCGTCTCGCTGCATGTGCTCGTCCCGGGCGAGTGGACGGTGCATCAGGGCCATGCGCTGCTCGAGCGCATGGAGGCCGACATCCGAGGCGCCGTCCCCCACACGACCGTCCTGACCCATCTCGAGTCGCTCGAGGATCCTTCGTCGTGGGATGACATCACGCTCGACCGCGCCGAGGCGGTGCGCGAGTGACTCCTGCGATCGCGCTCCCGCCTGCGCCAAGCCTCGTGCGCTACAACTCGCGGGCGTTGAAGGTGTCGCCCTGGCGCATGTCGCCGGTCTCGAACCCCTTGCGGAACCAGCGCACGCGCTGCGCCGAGGTCCCATGCGTGAACGCGTCGGGGACGACACGCCCCTGCGATTGCATCTGCAGCCGGTCGTCGCCGATCGCACTCGCCGCCCCGAGTGCTTCCTCGATGTCGCCGTCCTCGAGCAGATGCTTGGACCGCTGCGCGTGATGCGCCCACACGCCCGCGAAGAAGTCGGCCTGTAGCTCCATGCGGACCGAGATCGGGTTGAACTCCTCGGCGGACATGCGGGCGCGCATGGCATTCACTTTGTCGCTGATCCCGAGTTGCTTCTGCACATGGTGGCCGACTTCGTGGGCGATCACATAAGCCTGCGCGAAATCCCCGGGGGCGCGGAAGCGATCGCGCAGAAGTTCGTAGAAGCCCAGATCGATGTAAACTTTTTCATCGCCGGGACAGTAGAACGGACCCACGGCGGCGCTCGAGAGTCCACAGGCGGATTCGACCTCGTCGGTGAACAGCACCAGCGTCGGGTCGCGATACTCTCGCCCCATGCCCCGGAACTGCTCGCGCCAGACATCCTCGGTCTCGGCCAGCACCACCGACACGAACGCCTTCATCTCATCATCGGCGGCCCTCGCGCCCGGGCTGGAAGGCGCAGTCTGCACTGGGGGCGCCGAGGTTTCGAGTTGCTGCAGCAGTACGCGAGGGTCCGCGCCCATCAGCCACATGACCACCAGCACCACGATCGTGCCGCCCCCGAGCGCGACGCGCCCCCTGGAGCCGGAGGCACCTCGGCGATCCTCGACATTGTCGCTGCGGCGTTCATCCTGCCAGCGCATGGGGTTCCTCTCGAAAGGGTGGGCGAAGGGGCGGGGGTGGAGCCCGTAGGGTAGCCGTCGCGGGTCGAAGGGGCGAACGCCGGGATGGGGCCGGATGGACTCCGGGCCGCTGAAAGTGCATGCTGTGCCCCGTCTCGCGGCCCTATGGTCGCGGGTCCCGTGGCCGGCGCGACGCCGGCGCGGCTCCTCATCGCACAGCTTCTGCGCGAACCTCATGACAGGGTGCTCCCATGACCGACCCCAAGCAGCCGAACGACATCGCCCCGACCCTCGATCCCGAAACCGCGCCAGCCGCTGTCGTCGCCGATCCCGCCGAAGTCAGTGAAGTCGCTGAAGTCGCGGATGTTGTCGAGGACGCCGACGACAAGCCCTCCGCGGAGTTCGCCCAGGCGCTTGCAGCGCACGAACAGGAGCAGCCCGGCGCCATCGCCAGCAAGCCCGAGGCGAAGGTGGGTGCCAAGGTCCGCGGCAAGGTCGTTTCGATTGGCGAGGAACATGTGCTGTTCGATTTCGGTGGGCGCAGTGAAGGCGCCGCTGAGGCGCGTCCGTGGCGCAACGAGGATGGCACGCTGAAGATCGCGGTGGGCGACGAGTTGGACCTGTATGTCGTCGAAACCGGCGACCAGGTCGTGCTCGCCACCTCGGTGCGCGCCAAGGAGAAGAAGGCCAAGGCCAAGCCCGACATGAGCGCGCTCAAGGAAGCCAGCAAGGCGGGTCTCCCGGTCAGCGGTCGCGTCACGGGCGTCAACACGGGCGGGCTCACGATCGATATCGGCGGCGTGCGCGGCTTCTGCCCGATCTCGCAGATCGAGGCGGGCTTCGTTGCCGATGCCAAGGCCTATGTGGGCAGGACGCTCGAGTTCGTGGTCACCAAGATCGAGGAGGGCCGCGGCAGTGTGGTGCTCTCGCGTCGGTCGCTCCTCAAGCGCGGCGATGACGCCAAGGCCAAGGAACTCCTGGCCACGCTCAAGGTGGGCGACGAACTGGATGCGAAGGTTGCGCGGCTCGAGGCGTTCGGCGCATTCGTGGACCTGGGCGGGATCGATGGGCTGGTGCATGTCTCGGAGATCAGCCTCGCGCGCATCGGGCATCCGAAGGAAGCGCTGACGGAGGGCCAGACCGTGCGTGTGAAGGTGTTGCGCATGGAAACCGGCAAGGACGGCAAGCAACGCATCGCGCTGTCGATCCGCGCCACCGGCCCCGACCCGTGGCAGGGCGTGGAATCACAGTTCAGCGAAGGCCAGCGGGTCGAGGGCACCGTCGCCCGGCTGGCGGAGTTCGGCGCGTTCATCACGCTGGCACCGGGGCTGGACGGATTGGTGCATGTCTCCGAGGTCTCGCGCACGCGGATCGGGCATGTGAAGGAAGTGCTGACGCTCGGCCAGAAGGTCGAGGCGGTCGTGCTCGGTGTGGATCCCGACAAGAAGCGGATCTCGTTATCCATCAAGCAGACGCTGCCGCCGGCCGAGGGCGGGGTCGAACGCTCGTCCACGCCGCGCGAGCCGCGGCGTGAATCGCGCGGAGGCGAGCGCGCTGCTCCAGCAGGCGGCCACGGTAGCGGGGGTG
>JANLOU010000637.1:0-5297 GCA_031366735.1 Candidatus Eiseniibacteriota bacterium | reverse complement strand
GCCGAGCATCGCCAGACCGAGACGCAGTCGGCACTTTCGGGCGTCGAGGCGGCCAGTCATCTGAAGGATGAGTTCCTGGCGACGGTATCCCACGAACTACGCAATCCCTTGGCGCCGATCCTCACCTGGACGCAGTTGCTGCGCAGCGGCACGCTGGACCAGGAGAAGACCCATCGGGCGCTCGAAGTCATCGAGCGCAATGTCATGTCGCAGGTTCAGCTCATCGACGACCTGGTGGATGTTTCCCGAGTCGTGTCTGGCAAGTTCCGATTGGATGTCCGGCCCATCGATCTGGCAACGGTGATCCGCTCCGCCACTGATTCACAGACTCCCGCGAGCGTCGCCAAGGACATTCGGTTGCAACTCGTGCTGGATGAGCGGGCCGGGATGATCTCGGGAGATTCCGAGCGCCTTCAGCAGGTGATGTGGAATCTGGTTTCCAACGCCATCAAGTTCACGAACAAGGGCGGCCGGGTGCAGATCGTGCTGCAGCGTGCGGAGTCGCATGTCGAAGTGATCGTCACTGATACTGGCATCGGCATCGCAGACGATTTCCTGCCGCATGTCTTCGAGCCTTTCCAACAGGCGACCGTGGGCTCCATGCGTCGTCATGGCGGCTTGGGGCTGGGGCTCTCGATCGTTCGCCATATCGTCGAGTTGCACGGCGGCGAAATCACGGCCGCCAGCGAAGGGTTGGACCTGGGCTCGAAGTTCACGCTCAAGTTCCCGGTCCTTGCGACGGCGCTGGATGGCCGCAATGCGGGACCGCGGCACCCGGTGGCTCGCGATAACCTGGCGGATGTGCAACTGGGCCGGCTCGACGGGATCCGTGTCCTGATCGTGGACGACGAGCCCAGCGCTAGCGAGGCGCTTCATGTGATGCTTCAGGGATGTGGAGCAGAGATTCGCGTCGCAGATTCCGCACGCGACGCCCTGAGGGTCTTGGATTCATGGTTGCCCGATGTGCTGGTGTCGGATATCGCCATGCCGGGCGAGGATGGGTACTCGCTGCTTCGCAAGATCCGGTTGCGTGAACCTGAGAAGGGCGGCAATCTCCCCGCGGTGGCACTGACGGCCTATGCGAAGATCGAGGACCGCGTGACGATTCTTGCAACGGGATTCCAGATGTATCTCTCCAAGCCTGCGGACCCGAACGAACTGGTCGCGGTCGTGGGCAGTCTCGCACGGCGCTCTTCGGTCGGAGACTTGCGAGGGGTGTGAGGGGCGAGCGCAAAGCTGGGGCACCTGCTTCACCTCCCATTTGGCGGATCGCTGACCTGCGGCAGGAATCCGTGCGGGGAGTGTCGCGTGTGGCGGCCGAGGTGGCTGGGGCCGCGATCTGGTTCGAGTGCGCAGAGGTTGAACTCGAAGCGTGCCCAGAGGCATTCGCCAGCTTGCTGCTGCTGCCGGCACTGCAGCATCGAGCGCGGGTCGCGCTGGAGGTTCCCCTCGATGCCCAGTGGGTGGCGGGCACCGCGCAGCTCCCCGGCATATTCTCGGACTGGTGGGGCTACTCCGAGACCTACCCGTTCGAATATCCGGGGCCCGCACAGGGCATCGAGGAACTGGCGGAGGGTTCCGGTGCGTGCTTCACCGGCGGACTGGACTCCTTCTACACGCTCTTCACCGCCGGGGACCGATTCGACCATCTGGTCTTCGTGCACGGGTTCGACATCCCGCTACGGGATCGCATCCGCATGGCGGCGTTCGAGGCGTCGTTCCGCCTGGTCGCCGCGAAGCTGGGGAAACGCGCGATCCTCTTACGCACCAATCTGCGCGAGCATCCGGTCCTCGCCGCGGTCAACTGGGAGAAGAGCCACGGGGCAGCGCTGGCCGCCGCAGGCATCGTGCTGTCGCCACAGCTCCACTCGTTGAGGGTGCCCTCGAGTTACCGGACTTCATTGCTGCGCCCGTGGGGATCGCACCCGCTCACCGATCCGCTCTGGTCGACCCGTCGCATGGCGATCCTGCACGACGACACGACCCCCGGACGGGAGCAGAAACTGCTCCGCATCGTGGATGAGCCATTGGTGTGGAATCACCTGCGGGTGTGTTGGAGGAATCTGGCGCCAACCGGCAACTGCTCGTCCTGTCACAAGTGCGTGCGTGCGATGGTGGCCATCACTGCCTACGGACGGGCAGCGGACTTCACCGTGTTCGACCGCGAGGTGCCGTTGTCGGTGAGACTGGATGCGCTTGCGCCCGTGCCCGAGTCCCTCGTGGCGCCATGGCAGAATCTGCTCGAGCTGGATGTGCCCCCGGATGTTCGGAGCGCGCTCGAGCGTTTGCTCAGGCGCAGCCGACCGGGCGCCCGGTCCGGTCTGATGCGCCGGATGATCCGTTATGCGCGCTGGCTGGGGAAGCGCCGGCGCTGAATCGCAACAGGGTTTCCCTTCACACCGCGTCGTCGAGCCGAAGCGACAATGCGACGCGCTTGCGTTGCAGGTCGACGCTCAACACCTTCGCGCTCACCAGATCCCCAGCTTTCACCACTTCACGCGGGTCCTTCACGAATCGCTTGGACAGTCGCGAGATGTGCACGAGGCCATCCTGGTGCACGCCGATGTCGACGAAGGCCCCGAAGTTGGTGACATTCGTCACCACGCCCTCGAGCACCATGCCCGGCTTCAGGTCGTGCAGCTCCCGTACATCCTCCCGGAATGTGGCCGCCCTGAACTCGGGGCGCGGATCGCGCCCGGGCTTCTCGAGTTCGGCGAGGATGTCCTGCACCGTGGGCAAACCGAAGCGGGTGTCTGCAAGCGCGGTGGCGTCCACTTTGCGCAGGAACGCGCCGTCGCCGATCACTTGGTCGATGCTGCGCCCGGTGCGTTGGAGCAGCCGCTCGACCACGGGATAGGCCTCGGGATGCACGGCCGATGCGTCGAGCGGGTTGGTGCCGCCGCGAATGCGCAGGAAACCAGCCGCCTGCTCGAATGCCTTCTCGCCCACGCGTGGGACTTTCAGCAGCGCGCGCCGGTCGGGGTAGGAGCCGTGCGAGTCGCGGTGCGCGACGATGTTCTGCGCGAGCGTCGCATTGAGGCCCGAGACGCGGGAGAGGAGCGCGACCGAGGCCGTGTTGAGTTCCACGCCAACCGCGTTGACACAGTCCTCGACCGTGGCGTCCAGCGCGCGGGCGAGGTGCGATTGATTGACATCGTGCTGGTACTGCCCGACGCCGATCGACTTGGGGTCGATCTTGACCAACTCGGCGAGCGGGTCCTGAAGCCGACGAGCGATCGAAACTGCGCCGCGTAGACTGACATCGAGGTCGGGGAACTCGCGCGCGGCCAACTCGCTTGCCGAATACACCGAGGCACCGGCCTCGGACACGATCACTTTGGACAAGGCGAGCTCGGGACGAGTACGAAGCAGCTCCCCGGCGAGCTGGTCTGTTTCGCGCGAAGCGGTGCCATTGCCGATGCTGATGAGCGACACACCGTGCTGGCGAGCGAGTTCGGCCAGCGTGGCGAGCGAGCGGTCCCAGTCGCGGCGTGGCACATGGGGGAAGATGGTGGTGGTGTCCAACACCTTCCCGGTGGCATCCACGACGGCAACTTTCACTCCGGTGCGCAGGCCCGGGTCGAGCCCCATGGTGGCTCGAGCGCCGGCGGGCGCTGCCAGCAGCAGGTCGCGTAGGTTGAGTCCGAACACGCGGATCGCCTCTTCCTCTGCGGCGGCGCGGAGTGTGCCGAGCAGGTCCACCTCAAGGTGCAGGAGAATGCGCGCGCGCCACGCGAGCCGCACAGTGTCCGCCAGCCAGCGGTCCGCGGCGCGGCCGCGGTTGTCGATTCCGAACTGCTTCGCGACGAGCGCCTCGCACTCGGATGGCGCGCCCTGCGCCCTCGCCGGTTCGGGGTCGAGCGCGATGCTGAGGAATCCCAGCGCGCGTCCTCGCAACAGCGCCAGCGCACGGTGCGACGGCACCCGATGGAGGGGCTCGTCGTACGCGAAGTAGTCCGAGAACTTGGCGGCCTCGGCCTGCTTCTCGGGCGGTACATCACGCACCGCGCTCGAGCGGAGCACGCCCTGCCGGCGGGTCCGCTCGCGCAGCCGGCCAATGAGCCCGGCGTCCTCGGAGAAGGTCTCGATCAGGATGTTCCGCGCCCCATCGAGAGCTGCTTTCACATCGGGTACGCCGCCGTCAGCGTTGACGAACGCCGCGGCCCTTTCCTCGGGGTCGCTCGCGGGCGACGCCAACAGCAGTTGTGCCAACGGCTCCAGCCCAGCCTCGCGCGCAATCTGCGCGCGGGTGCGCCGCTTGGGCTTGAACGGGAGGTAGAGATCCTCGAGCGAAGTCTTGGTGTCGGCAGCTCGGATCGTCGCTTCGAGCACCGCGGTGAGTTTGCCCTGCTCGGTGATGCTCGCGAGGATCGCGCTGCGGCGATCCTCCAGTTCGCGCAGGTAGCCCAGCCGCGCTTCGAGCGTGCGCATCTGCGTATCGTCGAGTCCCCCGGTCACCTCCTTGCGATAGCGCGAGATGAAGGGGACTGTCGAGCCTTCGTCCAGGAGCCGGATGGCGGCGTCGACTTGAGCGGGTTGCACGGAGAGTTCCGTGGCGATGCGTGAAGGGATCGAAGTCATGCGCGCATTACTACCGGATGGAGCGCGTGCAGGGCAAAGCCGTCGCGGCACGGACGGGCGCTTGGCCGCGCAATCCGCAGCGCGCATCGTTCAAGCTGCAAGCGTTTACGCTGCGTCGCATTTCCCAGATGCCGCGCGCTCCGAAGCCGCGCAGCCCTTGTTTGCGAGCTGATTCGCAAGATGCGAACCCCCGACCCGATGCGCCGCATTGGGATGGCACGGGGACGTGTTCAAGCAGCGCGCGTTGCACGCTTGGGACGGCACGCCCCCTGCCAAGGCCCTGTGCTCGCACTTCACCGTTGCCTTGGGGCTGCTCCTCGCGGGAGACACCATCGTGCGCCATCTCGCTTCGTCGATTCGTCTTCACGCCTTCGTCGCTGTGCTGGTCGGGCTGATGCTCGGTGGCACCGCAGTGTCCGCCATGGCGGGGACCTACACTCGGCTGCAAGTGCTCCTTCCGGGTGAATCCGCCGCGCCCGGAACGCTCTCGGGTAAGACCGGTATGCCTCGTGCCCAGACCTCGGGCGTTCCGTTCAGCGTGACCGTGCGCGCTTGTGATAGCGGGTGGAACACGGCTGCAGGGATCACCAACGCGATCCAGATCCTCTCGTCCGACGCAAGCGCGACGCTGCCGGCTTCGACTCAGCTCGGCAATGGCGCCATGACTGTCATGGCCACCTTCAACGCGGGTGGCACTTTCACCTTGTACGCCCACG
>JANLOU010000453.1:0-7244 GCA_031366735.1 Candidatus Eiseniibacteriota bacterium | reverse complement strand
CCATCACGCTGAGCACTTCGTCGGCAGTGCGCAAACGGAACAGGGGCGAACTGCGGCGCATGCGCAGGAAGTCGCCGAATGCATCCGAGACTCTCTGCAGATCATCGGCGTCCGGCGCCAGGTCGGTGCGCGCGAGCAAGGGGCGGATGGTGTTCCAGCGATCACGGTTCTTCTCGGCCCCGGGCAGTCCCATGCCCCAATGATTCGTGGTGCGACTCCAGTCGAGTCGATTGAACCAGTCGCCCGAGTCGTAACTATCCGCGTCCATCGACTTGGTGCGCAGCAACTCGCCCCCCGCGTGGAAGAAGGGCAGCCCCTGCGACAGCGCTGGAATCGACAGCGCCAACAGTTGCATGCGGATGCGCTGCGCGCGTGTTGCGGCGGTCGGGGCCGCGTACTGGATCTTGTCCCACAGGGTCTCGTTGTCGTGGGCCTCCACATAGTTGACGCATTCGCGGGGTGCTGCCGCGTATCCCGTGCCTCCCGCGGAACCGGTGACCGTCTCGCCCCGGCGATTGGTGTAGGGGAAGTCCGCGAGGTTGCCGGCAAGCCCCACGATGATGCGATCGCTTGCTTCGAGCAGCTTGACCCGGTCGCCCTCGCCACCTCGGCTGAACTCGCCCGGGAAGGTGAACAGCCCGGTGGCGAAACCCTGCTCGCGCCGGTCTGCAAACGGACTGCCGCCCCGCACCGCATCACGCAGCCGGTCGTTGAATGTGGCGACGCCACTGCCCGCCATATTGCGCTGGGTGGCGTTCACGCCTCGCTTGTTGCCACTCACCTCACCGAAGTCCCAGCCTTCACCGTACAAGAGCATGCGGGCGCCATCGATCCCATCGTGCTCGAGCGTGAGCGCACCGAGTCGGTCCCGGACCGCCTCGAGGTTGCGGCGCATGTGGTGCCCCATCAGGTCGAAGCGGAAGCCATCCACCTTGTAGTCGCGGGCCCAATGGAGCAGGTCGTCCACCATGAGCTTCTCCATCATCCGGTGCTCGCTCGCGGTGTTCGAGCAACAGGTGCTGGTCTCCACCGCGCCGTCGGCGTTGAGTCGCTGGTAGTAGCCCGGCACGATCCGGTCCAGCACGGAGCCCTCCGCAAGCCCGGAAGCGTGCGTATGGTTGTAGACCACATCCATGACCACGCGCAGATCGAGTGCTGCCAACCCCTGCACCATGCGACGGAACTCCAGCACGCGCGCCGTACCATCGGGGTCGGTGGCGTAGCTGCCCTCGGGCACTCCGTAGTGCACCGGGTCATAGCCCCAGTTGAAGCCGTCCCGGCTGCGCACTCGCTCTACTGCGGCCTGTTGTTGGTCGGAGTCCGGCGGCAACTTGCCCAACTCGCCCGGCGATTGCCATGTGGAGGCATCCTCGTCGACCGTTGCGAAATCGAAGGCGGGCAGCAGGTGCACATGCGTGAGGCCCGCTTCGGCCAGTCGCTGCAGATGGCGCGTGCCGGCGCTCGCGTCGGTGAATGCGAGGAACCGGCCACGATGCGCCGGCGGCACCGTCGAATCACTGATGCTGAAGTCGCGCACATGCAGTTCGTACACGACGGCATCCTCGACCGCTGCCAGCGCGGGCTTCTTGAGTGCGTTCCAACCGGGCGGCTGCAGCGCCGGGTCATCCAGATCGACGATCTGGCTGCGGGCGCCGTTTCGCGCGAGGCTGCGCGCGTATGGATCGGTGACGCGGAGGGTCTCGATGCGCTGCGTGGTGGGCGTGTAGACCATGACCTCGTACTGGTAGTACCGGTGCTTCCATGCCGGCACTCCCGTGGCCGTCCAAGTGCCCGACTCACGCTTCATCTCGACCACCTGCGCAGGCTCGCTCGCGCGTGGTCCCCTGAACAGGAGCAGCCGCACGCTCTGCGCAGTGGGCGCCCACAGGCGCAGCGTCGGCGTGCCGGCACTCCAAGTCACGCCCAGCGCCCCGTCGTAGGCGAACAGGTCATCGAGCACGCCGGCGGTCTGCACGCTGGTGGCATCGCCCGAGTGGCCATCGGTGCCACGGCGGGAGACGGCGAGTTGCGCGCGCAGCCATTCGCGCGCTGGGGCTTCGTTCGTCCCGTCCAGCTTGAGCACGGTGGCGCCCGCCAGATACGGGAAGCGTTCGCGCAGTTCGGCGCTCATGCCCGTGGCGTCCACGCGCAGCACCTGGCGCTCGCCGCCCGAGACGCCCTGGGTGGTCACCCGCAACGCGGCGGTGGGCGAGATGTGGAGCGCATACTCGGACCCGCTCACGGGAGCACCGGGCCAGAGCAAAGTGGTGCGGTCCACCCAGTGCGCGCGCGCGCGCGACAGGTCGCCGAACGCCAGCGCGCTCACATCGGGTGCGGACTTCGCGAGTTCGTTCTTGCCCGACACGATCCACACCTCCCGCTGTTGGGACAATTCGAGGAACAGATCCGGGCCCGGGTCCTTCTGGTCGCCCTTGTGCAGGATCAGCCCCAGGCGCGTTGCGCCGGGCCTGAGTGGGATGTCCCACCACACCCCGAAGGAATCGCGTCCGGCCGGGCTCGCCGCGCTGCCCCACGCCGTTTCGGTGGCCGCGCCGTCCCACACATGCGCTCCCCAACCCGCATAGTCGCCCTGGGGTCGGTGGTAGTGGACGCGCGCGGTGCTCAGAGTGAGCGCAGCGGTCGCGTTCGCCGCGCGCGCGAGCATCGGGCAGGGGCAGGCCGCACCCAGGAGCACGGCGATATACAGCAGACAGCGGAGCAGCCGGGACACGGGGCCTCCGGGACTGGGGGCGAAGAGGGCGGAGCGTGGTATCTGCATTCTGCGGCAGGGGCGGCCCGCTTCCAACCCTGCGCAATCCCCGCCGTGGGTCGGGGGGGCTGCCCGCCCGGCCTGCTTCGTGTAATATCCGCGCGCTTTCAGCAATCACCGAACTTCTGCCCGGCGGCGCCCTTTCGGCGCGCCCGTTCTTCCGCGAGGCCTTCCCATGGCTACCCCCGAAGTCTTCATCGTGAGCGCCGCACGCACGCCCATCGGCAAGTTCCTTGGCACGCTCAGTTCCCTGAAGGCGTCCGATCTGGGCGCCATCGCCATCCGCGAGGCGATGCTGCGCGCCGGGGTGGCGGGCGATGCGATCGACGAAGTGATCATGGGACATGTGGTGCAGGGCGGACAGGGGCAGGCTCCGGCGCGCCAAGCGTTGATCAAGGCGGGCATCGATCCCAAGGTCGGCGCGCTCACCATCAACAAGGTGTGCGGCTCGGGTTTGAAGGCGGTGATGCTCGGCTCGCAGGCGATCAAGGCCGGCGACGCGGACTGCATCGTCGCGGGTGGGCAGGAGAGCATGAGCACCGCCCCGCATTACTACTTCCAGGGCCGCCTCGGTCAGCGTCTGGGAGACACGACGCTCCGCGATGGCGCGGTGTACGACGGCCTGTGGTGCTCGTTCAACGACTGCCACATGATCGAGTTGGCGCAGTACACCGCCGAGAAGGCCGGGCTCAAGCGCGATCGTCTGGACCAGTTCTCCGTGGACTCGCAGCACAAGGCCGCCGCAGCCATCGCCTCGGGCGCATTCGACCGCGAGACGGCGGTGGTCACGATCCCGCAACGCAAAGGCGACCCAATCGTGTTCAAGCACGACGAGTCGGTGCGTGGCGACACCACGCTCGAGGCACTGGGCAAGTTGGGCGCGGTCACCAAGGGCAAGGACGGCATGATCACCGCCGGCAATGCCCCCGGGCTCAATGATGGCGGCGCGGCGCTGGTGCTGATGAGCGCGGCGCGCGTCAAGGCCACCGGCGCCAAGCCGCTTGCGCGCGTCACCGGCTACGCCACGGGCGGGGGCGAGCCCAAGGATCTGTTCTTCGCTCCCATCGATGCGGTGCAGCGCCTCATGAAGAAGCTGTCGGTCGACATCCATCACTTCGACCTGATCGAGGCGAACGAAGCGTTCGCAGCGCAGGCCCTGGCGGATGGCGATGGCCTGGGGTGGGACTGGGACCGCGTCAATGTGAACGGCGGCGCGGTGGCGGTGGGCCACCCGATCGGCGCCAGCGGCGCGCGCATCCTGACCACGCTGCTGTATGCGCTCGAGGCGCGCGGCAAGAAGACGGGCTTGGCGACGCTGTGCCTCGGGGGCGGCAACGCGGTGGCGCTCTCGGTGGAGCGCGCGTGATGAGTGCGGCGACCGAGACGGCTCCGCCCGAACGGGCGACGCATGTGAAGAAGATCGCGGTGGTGGGCGGGGGCACCATGGGCAATGGCATCGCCCAGGTGTTCGCGCAGAGTGGATTCGAGGTGCGGCTGATCGACGCGAAGCCGGAGTTCGTGGAGCGTGCGCTGGCCACGATCGGCAAGAACCTCGAGCGCGTGGCCAAGAAGCAGAACTGGGACGAGCCCCGCGCCAAGGAGATCCTGGCGCGGATCCACGGCGGCACCGCGCTGGACTCGGCGGCCGACTGCCAGTTGGTGATCGAAGCGGTGACCGAGGACTTCGCGGTCAAGCAGCAGATCTTCCGCACGCTCGACGCGGCCTGCCCCGCGCACACCATCCTTGCCAGCAATACCTCGAGCATCTCGATCACCGAGATCGCCGCGGTCACTGCGCGCGCCAGCCAGGTCATCGGGATGCATTTCATGAACCCGGTGCCGGTCATGGCGTTGGTCGAGATCATCCGCGGGCTGGCCACGAGCGACGCCACTTATGCCATCACCGAGGAACTGTCGCGCAAACTCGGCAAGACTCCGGTGGAAGTGAACGATTACCCGGGCTTCATCTCGAATCGCATCCTCATGCCCATGATCAATGAGGCGGTGTACTGCCTGATGGAAGGCGTGGCCACGCGCGAGAGCATCGATACCGTGATGAAGCTGGGCATGAATCACCCGATGGGCCCGCTGGCGCTGGCGGACCTGATCGGCCTCGATACCTGTCTGTCCATCATGGAAGTGCTGCACCATGGACTTGGCGACACCAAGTACCGCCCGTGCCCGCTGCTTCGCAAGATGGTGGCGGCGGGATACCTCGGCCGCAAGAGCGGTCGCGGGTTCTACGACTACTCGCCGGCTTGAGCGGAGCTCCCATGGCCGATGCCCTGATCGCAACTGACGGCGTTTCCTTCGAGCTCTCGGAGGAGGCGCAGTCCGTGCGCGAGATGGTGCGCGATTTCGCCGAGAGCGAGATCCGCCCGATCGCCGCCACGATCGACGAGACGCACGAGTTCCCCGCCGAGAACACGAAGAAGATGGCCGAGTTGGGTTTGTTGGGCATGTTCGTGCCCGAGCAGTACGGCGGCGCTGGCATGACCTACCTGTCCTATGTGGTCGCCATTGAGGAACTGTCGCGCGTGTGTGCGAGCCACGGCGTGATCGCCTCGGTCAACAACTCGCTCGTGTGCTACCCATTGCTCGCGTATGCGAATGAAGCGCAGAAGCAGAAGTATCTGGTGCCGCTCGCCAAGGGCGAGTGGTTGGGGGCGTACTGCCTGACCGAACCCAACGCGGGCAGTAACGCCGCGAACCAGCAGACCACGGCGGTCCTCGACGGCGAGGACTACATTCTGAATGGCTCCAAGATCTTCATCACCAACGCCGGCCCCGCGCAGGTGCTCATCACTTACGCTGCGACCGACCGGAGCCTGGGACCCAAGGGCATCTCGGCATTCATCGTGGACGCTGACACTCCGGGCGTGAAGAAGGGCAAGCAGGAGCGCAAGCTTGGCATCCATGCCTCGGATACGCGCGAGATCCACTACGAGAACGCACGGGTCCCCAAGGAGAACCTGTTCGGCGAGCTGAACAAGGGCTACACCGTGGCGCTGGCCACGCTGGGCGGCGGGCGTATCGGCATCGCCGCGCAGGCGCTGGGCATCGCGCAGGCATCGGTCGAGGCCTCGGTGCGCTATGCCAACGAACGCGAGCAGTTCGATCGGAAGATCGGCGAGTTCGACGCGATCCGTCACATGCTGGCGGACAGCGCGGTCGAGCTCGATATGGCGCGCCTGCTCGTGTACCAGGCGGCGTGGCTGAGGGATCAGGGCCGCCCGCATGTGAAGGAGGCCTCGCTCGCCAAGTGGCATGCCTCCGAGGCGGCAAGCAAGTGCGCGAACTGGGCCATCCAGATCCACGGGGGGTATGGCTATCTCTCGGAGTTCCATGTGGAGCGCTACTGGCGCGACGCGCGGATCTGCGAGATCTACGAAGGTACGACCGAAGTCCAGAAGATGGTGGTTGCCGCCCAGGTGCTCAAGGAGCACGCGGTTTGAACTCGACCTCACGGAGGAATGACGCATGAAGCGCCCTGTTCGTCCTGTCGCCCTGTTGATCCTGACGCTGTGCGCGCTGTACCCGGGGCTCACCTCGGTGTTCCAGGGCTTCTATCCGTTCATCTCGGTCGCGGAGTTCACGCTGCTCGGCCAGCAGGGGCCCTTGGTCGACATGGCGCTCAAGCTGGGCCTGCCGATCGCCGTGCCCTACTTGATCAAGGGCTTCATCGGGTTGGCATTCCTGGGCGCGGTGCCCGGCTTGTGGGCGGGTGACTGGCGCGCATGGCCGCTCGCATTGCTCGGTGCGCTGGGGGCGCTCCTGCTCGGGCCGGGGCCGGGCGTCATGGGTATCATCGCCATCATCTGCCTGACCGTCTTTCGCGAGACGGACCAGCACCAGCCGGCCTGATCGGCCCTCGAAAGACGCCATGCAACTCGACCTGACCGAAGATCAGATCGCCATCCGCGAAGCCGTCCGCGCGCTGTGCGAGGGGGAGTTCGCCCCGCATGCCGCGGCGTGGGATCAGGCGGACGACATCCCTCGCTGGGCGATCGACAAGCTCGCCGAGATGGGGTTGCTCGGCATGGCGCTCCCGGAATCGCACGGCGGTCTGGGCTACGACCTGCGCACCTGTTCCATGGTGGTCACCGAGATTGCCAAGGTCTCGGCCTCGCTCGCCATCCTGTTCGCGGTCCACAACTCGGTCGGCGCTCACCCCATCGCGGCGTTCGGCACCGAGGAGCAGAAGCAGCGCTACCTGCCGCGGCTCACCACGCGCGACATGGGCGCCTTCTCGCTGAGCGAGCCGGGCTGCGGCTCGGATGCCGCAGCGCTCACGACCACCGCGGTGCGCGAGGGCGACGATTACATCCTGAATGGCTCCAAGAACTGGGTCACCAATGGCGTGCACGCGTGGACCTTCCTGGTGTTCGCCCGCACCGGCGGGCCCGGCGCCAAAGGGATCAGCGCGTTCATCCTCGAGCGCGATATGCCGGGCTTGGTCGTGGGCAAGTGCGAG
>JANLOU010000587.1:0-5023 GCA_031366735.1 Candidatus Eiseniibacteriota bacterium | reverse complement strand
GGCCACGATGGGCCCGGCTCAGGCCGGGCCTTTCGTTTGGTCGGGAACCGCGTCCGCGGAGTCCGGGTATGGAAGGTGACCCTTCTCACCGGAGCCCCGATGCTGCGTTCGAGCCTTTTCCTTGCTGTCATGACCTGTGTGTTCGCCTCGGAGGCGTCCGCTCGCACCGGATTCGCGTTCGTGCTCACGGGCGCAGCAGAGATCCCGCCCTTGACGACCACGGCGACGGGCAGCGGGATCGCGGTGCTCTCGGACGCGGGGGACACGCTGCTGGTGTCGTTCGCATTCCGCGGGTTGTTGGGGGACTACGCCGCCTCGCACATTCATGGCCCCGGCACTCCGACGCAGCTGTCCGGGCTGCGATTCACGCTCGAAGCGGTCGTGGCTCCCGACCTGCGCAGCGGAACCTGCGAGAATCGCTATGCGATCCCTGCTTCCGAGGTCACCTGGCTCACCAGCGGCCTGTTCTATGTGAACATCCACAGTCTGTTCGCACCGAACGGGGAGTTGCGGGGCCAGATCCTCGCGGATGCCACACCCACACGGCGCAGTAGTTTCGCCCGGCTCAAGGCATTGTATCGTTGAGCAGCGCGAGCGGGAATGCACGGCGCCCCGCAACCGATGTTCCGGCTGCGGGGCGCTTCGTGCGTGACATGAGCAATGGGGCTACGGGGCCTGATTCGCCTCGATTGCCAGCGTGATGGTCACTTCATCGCCCAGCATCATGCCGCCTTGATCCAGCGTCTTGTTCCAGCTGACGCCGTAGTCCTTGCGATTGATCACCGTGGTCGCGGTGAAGCCAGCCTTGGTCCCCATCGAGTGGCCGCCCACGGCGACCGCACCGGCGCCGAGGAACTCCCCGTCGAAGGTGACCGACTTGGTCACGCCACGAAGCGTGAAATCACCCGTGACCTTGTACTTGCCCTTGCCGTCCGCCTTCACCGAGGTGCTCTTGAAATTGATCGTCGGGAACGAGTCCGCGGCGAAGAAGTCGGGGCCGCGCAAGTGACCGTCACGCCGCTCGTTATTCGTGAAGATACTTGCGGTCTTGGCGCTGGCATCCACCTTGATGTTCTTGGGGTCGGCCTCGTCGAACACGATCGTGCCCGAGAACTCCTTGAAGTTGCCGTGCACCTTCGAGAAGAAGTGCTTCACATCAAAGCCGACCTCGCTGTGACCCGGGTCGACCGCGTAGGTGACCGGCGCCGCGGACGCGACGGAGGCGGATGCGATCGCGAGGACGGCGAGTGCAACGCGGATCAGGTTCTTCATGAGGACTCCTTGAGTGGGGTGCCAAGCACTTACCTGGCATGTGGACCGGGAGCTGCGCTGCGAAGTGGCCTGGAGGCTACCACTCGGGCAGTGCGGCTCGGTGGCGCGAATCACTGATCGCGGAGGGTTCGACGGTCCAGGGACGGCTTCGTTGCATAGGATTGACACCGACCTGACCTGTGTTATCACACACGATGCATTCGGCACCCGTTGGACTCGGCAGCAGGCTCGGGCTCAGGCTCGGGCGAGCGCGAAGCGGGCGCGATGGCTCTCGAAGGGCGCGACGGTGGTGCGGCCGGTGAGCGCGAGCTCGGCCAGGATCCGCCCGACGAGCGGACCGAACTTGAACCCGTGGCCCGAACACGCAGATCCCACCCAGACGCGTTCGGCACCCGGCACCGCGTCGAGTACGAAGTCCTCGGAGGTCGTGCTCGTGAACCAGCAGGTCTCGGCGTGGACGCGGGCACGGATCGGCACGCTCAACTGTTCTGCGAAGAAGTGACGCGTTCGCTCCAGCACCGCGGCATCGGGTTCCGTGCGCAGGTCGGGGTCATCGGGCTCGCCGGCGAGCGTGTGGAGCGCCGCTTTGACTCCACGGCTGCCGAACTCGGGCAGGCCATACCGCAGCCCGTTCGCGCCGCGGCCGAGGTAGGCCCACACGGGGAAGCGCCCGAGCTGTTGCGCTTCGGCAGGTGCATCGAGTTCGAAGTAGCCCACATGCTGTCGCTTGACGATGACGCGCGCCGTCAGCGCGGGCACCAACTGTTGCGCCCAAGCGCCCGCGGTGATCACCACGCGCTCGGCCAACAGCGTGCCCCGATCGGTCGTCACCTCGACCGGATCTCGCGAGGGATCGATTCCGAGCACACGCGTCCGCTCGAGGGCATGCACTCCATCGATCACACAGCGGCGCGCGAGCGCGGCGATGGTGTCGGCGGCAGCGATCACGCCACCGGTGCGGTCGTGCAACACGCCGACAGCGTCCGGGAACGCGAAGAGGGGGAAGCGACGGCGAGCCTCGGCGGGATCGATGCGCTCGACATCCGCTCCCACTGCGGCGACCGCGCGTGCGTAGTCCTCGAAGGGCCCATCCGCCGGGCCGAAGAACGCCCCGTCGTTGCGGTGCACCAGGGGCACGCCGCACGCTTGCTGCAGGCGCGGCCATTCCTCGCCGTGGGCATGTTGCATGAGCTCGACATACAGCGCGTCGCTGTACGAGCTGCGCGTGATGCGAGAGTGCCCGTGGGAGCTGCCGAACGCGTGCCCGAACTGGAATTGCTCCACCAAGGCCACGCGCTCCGCGCCGAGGCGGGCCAGATGCCACGCGGTCGACAGGCCGTGGATGCCGCCACCGATGACGAGCGTGCCGAATGCGGCCGGAGGGGTCACGCTTCCTCGGCCACGATGGGTGCGCGTTCTCCGCGCGAGACCACCACCGCTGCCGCCAGGTCGCCCGTCACATTGAGCGTGGTGCGGCACATATCGAGCAGCCGATCGACGCCGAGTATCATGCCGATCCCCTCGACCGGTACGCCGACCATGCCGAGGATGAGCGCCACCACGGGGAGTGAGCCTGCGGGCACTCCGGCCGTGCCGATGCCCCCCAGAATGCAGATGAACACCACGGTGAACTGCTGTTGGAGTGATAGGTCGATGCCGTAGAACTGCGCAAGGAACAGCACGGTCACGCCTTCGAACAGCGCCGTGCCGTTCTGGTTCGCGGTCGAGCCCACGGTGAGCACGAAGCGACTCACATGCGCCGGGAGCTTCAGCTCGCGCTCGGCCACCGCGAGCGAAGTGGGCAGGGTGGCATTGGACGAAGCGGTCGAGAACGCCGTGAGCATGGCCTGGCGCACCCCGCGGAAAAAGAACACCGGGCTCATGCCACCGAACCAAGCGACGCTCGCTGAATAGACGACGAACTGCTGGATCGCGAGCGCCAGGAGCACGACGCCGACATAGGCGCCGAGTTGTTGCAGGACTTCCCAACCCAACCGTGCCGTGAGCGTGAAGGTCAGGCAGGCCACGCCGATCGGCGCCACGCGGATCACCATATCGAGGAGCCGCATGGTGATGTCATACAGCCCCTGCAGCGTTTCCTCGAAGCGTCGGGCGGCATCCGTGCGCGTCGCGGCGAGCCCGATGCCGAGCATGAGCGCGAACACCATCACGGCCAGCATGTCGCCCTCGGACATGGCCTTGATGGCGTTGCTCGGCACCAGCCCGACCACGAAGTCGATTCCAGTCGCGCCGGTGGATGCTGCCGGCGGGGGGGCGGCACTGGCTTGCGCGAGCAGTCGGGTCTTCAGGGTGGGGGAGAGTCCGTCGCCGGGGCGCAGGGTGTTGACGAGCCCCACGCCGATCAATACCGCGATGGTCGAGACGATGACCGTATACGCCAGCGTCTTGAGCCCGATGCGCCCCAATGTCTTCAGATCGCCCAGCCCCGCAACTCCGAGCGCGAGCGCCGAGACCACGAGCGGCAGCACGAGCACGAACAATAGCCGCAGGAAGATCCGGCCGATCGGCTCAGTGACGAACTTTACGAACGCTTCAAGCGCAGGCTGGCCCGCAAAGGCCAGATGGGCGATCACGCCCAGGCCGATGCCCAGGGCGAGACCAGCCAGCATGCGGTAGGAGGGGCCGAGTCTCATGGTCGAACAGTATGGTGGGCGAGCGGGCATGCGCGCAATGGGACACCCCCGCACTGCGCGCACGGTGCGCTGCCCTACGGTGCGTTATGCTCTCCGCATCATGCGCCCCTCCTTCACGCTCCTGCTCCTGCTCTTCACCCTGTGCGCTGCGCGTGCGCAGGCGCAGAGCGTGCCCTCGGGCTTCGCGAACCGATCGGTCGTCGCGGGATTGGATTTCCCCACCGCATTCGACTTCGTTCCCGATACTCCGGGGCATGTGCGATTCGTGGTGGTCCAACAGTTCGACGCGCGCATCCGCTTGGTGCGTGACGGCGTGGCGCTCGCCGATGTCCTGACGGTGCCGGGCGTGGCTGTGGGCGAGGAGCGCGGCCTGCTGGGTGTGGCGCTCGATCCGGCCTTTCCCGCGCGACCCTTTCTCTATGTGCATTGCGATGACGACGGCACTTCGTCCATCCGCATCTCGCGCTTCACCGTGAGTGGCGACTTGCTCGGCGTGGGCACTGGAGTATTGACCGCGGATCCCGCGTCGCGCTTCGATCTCATCGCGGATGTGCCCGACCTGTTCGGCAACCACAACGGCGGAACGGTTCGTTTCGGCCCTGACGGCATGCTCTACGCCAGCTTCGGGGAGGACGGGGATCCCTGCGGCGCCCAGGACAGTACGCGCCTCAAGGGCGTCATCCTGCGGCTCGATGTGAGCCGCATCCCTGCCGGGCCCGGGTCGGCGCCGCGCGCAATGGTGACTCCCGCCGACAATCCCTTTGCGGCCAGCCCCGACTCCAACGCCCAGTTGGTCGCGGCGTTCGGGCTGCGCAATCCGTTCCGGTTCCAGATCGATCCGCTGCGGGGCTGGCTGGTGATCGCGGATGTGGGACAGGGCGCGTTCGAGGAACTCGACCTGCTCCGGATCGGCGCCCCCTCCGCTCCCGGGAGTGTGCCGCTGGGCGCTGATTTCGGCTGGCCATGGTTCGAGGGGAACACCGCCTACTCGACCTGCCCGAACGGAAGTGATGCGGGAGTGGCCGGTCCAATCGCCACCTACGGGCATGACCCTGCTTCGGGCGATGCAATCATCAGCGCCGGCGCCTACCACGCCG
>JANLOU010000536.1:0-13551 GCA_031366735.1 Candidatus Eiseniibacteriota bacterium | reverse complement strand
GCCGGTGAACACGGTGGGCGCGAAGTAGCTCCCGTGGGCATGCGCGCCGCTGGTCAGGGCCTTGCCGCCCTCGGCGATGGTGACACCCTCGCCGGTGGCCACACTCATGTATCCCGTGATCTTCTCGAGCTGGCGGGAGTTGATGACCGGGCCCATGTGGACTGACTCATCGAGTCCATCCCCGACCTTGATCTTCTTGGCCCGCTCGATCACTGCAGCCACCAACTGGTCGTGGACGCGCTCATGGACGATCACCCGCGAAGTCGCGGTGCAGCGTTGCCCCGTGGTGCCGAATGCCCCCCACGCCACGGCATCCGCCGCCAGCGACAGGTCCGCATCGTCCATCACGATCACGCCGTTCTTGCCACCCATCTCGAGCGAGACCCGCTTGCCCAGACGCGCACCCTCTTCATAGATCTTCGCGCCGACGCCGTTCGAACCGGTGAAACTCACCACATCGATGCCCGGAGACTGCACGATCGGCCAACCGACATTGGGCCCGTCGCCGTGCACCACATTCAGCACGCCCGGCGGAAGCCCCACCTCCTCGAGCAGGCGAGCAAGGTGCCACGCCATCTTCGGGGTCTCCTCGGACGGCTTGAACACCACGGTGTTGCCCGCCAGCAGCGCGGGGAAGATCTTCCAGGTCGGCACGGCGAAGGGAAAGTTCCACGCCGTGATCACACCCACCACGCCCACGGGCACGCGCACCGACATCGCCCACTTGTTGGGCATTTCGGACGGGGTCGTGACGCCGTACATGCGCCGGCCTTCGCCGGCGGCCAGGTACGCCATGTCGACGCCTTCCTGCACATCGCCGCGCGTCTCGATGAGGATCTTGCCCATCTCGCGCGTGGCATCCTGCGCCAACGCTTCCTTCTGCGAGGCGATGAGCGCTCCCAGCCGATACAACAGCTCGCCGCGTTTGGGCGCAGGCATCAGACGCCAGGCGTCGAACGCCGCACGCGCTGCGGTGACTGCGGCGGCAACATCCTCGGCGCCGGAGTCCGGAAAGTCTCCCAGATGCTCACCCGTGGCGGGATTGATATTCGCGCGCGTCCGGCCCGACTTGGCCGGCACCCACTGGCCGCCGATGTAGTTGAGGAACTTCTCCACCATGGGGAGTCTCCGTGGTCTGAGGAACTGCGGGGTCCGGCGCCCGGCGCGAGGCCCTGCGCGGCGCATCGATCGGGCTCGGGCAACACCCCGGGCTGAAAGGACGATGGAAGGTAAGCGGCCGCTCATCGCGGGCGCAAGCCGCCACGGCAGGCCCCACCCCGAGGCCGGGGGAGCTCAGAGGGGAATGGGCAGCGCGCGCTTGCGGGCTCGCACCACCAGGAACCACGGCTCGCGCATCAGGCGCTCGTGGCTCTTGGGGTTCGCCTCGCGGAAAGCCTCGGTCGGCTGCGGCTCGAGCAATCGCTCGATCACGAATCCCGCCGCCTCGAGTGCCTCGCTCATCGCCGTCAAGGGGCGGCGGTAGAAGCGCATCGTGCCCAGCTCCCATTCGTCCTCGAGCAGTTCAGTGGCGAAGTAGTCCGGGCGCTCGAACTGCTTCCAGTCCATCGTGGGGTGGTGCGTCGAGAACACCAGCACGCCCTCGGGTCGCAACACCCGGTGGAACTCGGCAAGCACGCCACTCCAGTCCAGCAGGTAGTGCAGCGCCAGCGGCGCCACCACCACATCGAACTCCTCGTTGCCTGCGAATGCGAGCGGCTCCCCAAGATCCGCCTGCAGCACGCGCGCACGCTCCCCCACTCGCGATTGGGTGAGCGCGACGAAGTCGGCATTGCGGTCGAACGAGGTCACCTGCGCGCCGTGCGCCAACAGTTCCTCGGCGTACCAGCCCGAGCCACAACCCGCGTCCAGCACGCTGCGGCCCGCCAGCGGAGGCAGCATCAGGAACATCGCCGGACGCTCATAGTGAACATTCCACGGCTGCGAATCGACGCGGGCGGCGTACGCGCGCGCAACGCCGTCGTAGCTGGAGCCGGTGTCTTCAGTCACGGTGGGGCCCCTCGGTTTGTAAGGAGATGGCGAGTACGGCCCCGAGCATCCAACATGGGCTGGCCGCGCGTCCAGCGCTCTCGCACCCGCTGAACATGAACCAGCCGCCGTACCGGAGTCGCAGCGCTTCCCCCGAAGACGACTGCGGCCCAGACAGCGGCTGGCGCGTGCGGCCCACGCGAACGCGGCCAAGGGCCGAATGGAACTCGGCCCTACTGCCCGTCTCTAGAGTGAGGAAGGCCCCGCGGCGGCAGCGCCACGGGGCTCGAGCCCCGTCCTCACACTTGCAGCAAGCGCAGGCAGCCCCCTGAACCGGCAAGGCTATTCGCGCTCACCCCTGCAACTCCCGACGCAACCACGCGCGAGCCACTGCGAATTCGCTCCGCACCGTCCGTTCACTCAGTCCAAGTTCATTTGCCACTTCAGCTTGCGTGAACCCGCCGAAGAGCTGCCACTCGGCGATCCGGGCCGCTCGTGGATCGAGCTGCTTGTACCGGTCCAGCACGAGATGCAGGTCGAGCAGGTCCTCGAAACCGTGGTCGGAGATGCTGAGTCCATCATGGAAGCTCACCCGCAGGCGATTATCCAACCGTTTGAGCGCCTTGTTGTGCCGGGCATGGTCCACCAGGACCCGCCGCATGGTGCGGGAGATCAATGCCATCAGGTGCGCCCGATCCGTCACGCCGATCGCGAAGCGCCGGTGAAGCCGAAGATAGGCTTCATGCAGGAGCGCGGTCGGCTGGAGCGTGTGGTCCGCGCGCTCGCTGCGCAGATGGTGCGCCGCGAGCGCGCGCAGTTCTTTGTAGAGCTCCTGCAGCAACTCGCGCGCGTGGTCCGAGAGCGGCGGCGCCGCATCGTCCGGGGAGAGCAGTTCCTGCGGATCCGGGATCGCTGACTCCGAGGGCAGCTTGTCGTCCACCGAGATGCCCTCCGTGGGCAATGCGGATGCGCAGGTGCGAACGCGACGGCCTCGGGGGGAGCCGACAACTCGGACTTCATGGGGGGAGTCTATGTTAATCGCATCGGACATCCCAATGATAGGGATGTTTATGATATCTTCGTGCCACCACGCGACGGAGCGGCGGCCCCCCAGGCTGCCTGTCGGACCCGCTGAACGGGAGCCGCACCCTGCGCCACTACAACCTCGCCAAATCCATATTCCTGGCCGCGCTCGACCTCTCGCTCGAGCAGCGCGCCGGCTTCGTCGCCGGGCGATGCGGGCAGAACGATGCGCTGCTGCGGGAGGTCGAGTCCCTGCTCGCCTTCCACGAGGAGACGCAGGAGTTCGTGCTCACCGGCACGACTCTGGCGACCCCGGCAACCGTGGGGGATTTCCAGATCCTGCGCGAACTGGGCCGGGGCGGAATGGGTGTGGTGCTGCTCGCCCAACGGGGAAACGCGGCGCCGGTCGCACTCAAACTGCTGCGCCCTGAGATTGTCTCGCCCGAACTGCTCGCGCGCTTCCAGCGAGAAGCCACCGCGCTGGCCCGACTCGACCACCCGGGGATCGCGCGACTGCTCGAGACGGGCGTCGCCCAGACACCGCAGGGCGTACGACCATGGCTCGCGATGGAGCACATCGAGGGGGTGTCGTTGCGCGAATGGGCGCGTACCGAGCGCCCATTGGGTGAAAAGCTCGAACTCCTGGCGCGCATCGCCGATGCGGTGGACCACGCTCACATGCAGGGCGTGGTCCATCGCGACCTCAAGCCCGAGAATGTGATCGTGCGCCCGGACGGCTCGCCTGTCGTCCTGGACTTCGGCGTCGCGCGCTTCGCCGACAGCGATGTGCGCGCCACCTCGGTGATGACCTCGCTTGGAGTGCTGGTGGGCACCATCCGGTACATGAGTCCGGAGCAGGCCGAGGCACAGCTGGGCGCGATCGGCCCGCGCTCCGATGTGTACACGCTCGGCGTGGTCGCATGCGAACTGCTCGAGGGGCGGCTGCCCTACGAGGTCCCTGAGGAATCGGTGCACCGTGCGCTCGTGGCGGTCATGACCTCGCGGATGCGTCCGCTGGTGCAGGTCCAGGCCCCTTTTCGCAACCCGCTCGAGCGAGTCCTGCGCGCCGCACTCGCCAAGCAGCCGGAACAGCGATTGCCATCGGCGGCGGCTCTGGCGCAGGACCTGCGCCGTGTCGCGGATGGCCGGCGACCGCTGGCTCGATCGCCGCAGGATGGCCCGCTCGATCGCGTCTCGCTCGTTCGTTCCCTGATCGCCTTGCTCGCGCTCGCAGGCATCGCAACGGCATTCGTGCTGGCCTCACGCCAGCCCCCCACCCCGCTCGATTGGGCGCAGGGATTTACGCAGCCCGACCACATGTTCCGCCGCGTGATGCAAGGCTGCGACAGCGCCACGGTCCGCATCCATTACAACACCCGCACGCTGCCCCGGTTGCGTGAGGCGCGCGAGCAGTTGGAGCACTCGCTCGCACTCCTGCGCACGCTGCGCTGGCAGCCGTATCACGACGAAGTTCGGACGCACCTGCGTTTTCGCCTCGGCGAGGCGCGGTACCTGATCGCCGAGCGCACCTACGATGCTGCGGAATACGAGGCCGCGGCGGAAACCTGGCTGAGCGCGCGCGAGCTTGCCCCCGTGCCCCGCCGTGTGCCCATTCCTGACACGCTCGGCATCTCCACCCCCGAGGTCCTCGCCTCGATGGGAACCCATCCGTGGGCAGCAGCGGCCATGGCGCTGGATGACATGGCAAGGCTGGACCCATCGGACCACGCGCTGTCGCGCGCGCTCGAGATCCGGCGCGAGGGAGCGCAGGCGTTCGCCACGACCCTCGGCGCGAAGTCGCTGCTGGAGCTCCCGCTCCCGGTCAGCATGGACATCCGCAACAAATATGCGGGCTGGCTGCAAGGGCTTGGCGCCAGCATGGTGATGGAGGGAGCCAACCGCTCGGATGCACGCGCCGTGCGCGAGGGCCTGGGGCTGGTGCGTCGCTCGGCACTCCTGTTCGATAGCGAGATGGAGAGCTCGGCCCTGGCTTCCCGCGTGCATGATCTGGGAGCCGCATTCATGTGGACCGGGCTGTTCGAACACGCCGACAGCCTGGTGGACTCGGCCACCGTGCGCCTGAGGTATGCACGAGAGTTGCGCGCGGGTCTGCCGGGGTACACCAGTTTCGTCTACTCGAGCAGAGCGCTCGCGCGGGCCTTGCGTCTCCAGGCGTGGCGAGCGCGCGATCGGGGCACGCAGCGCCGGCTGCTCCTCGATGCCTTGGCCCAATTGTCGCCCCCGCCCGGATCCGAAGTCAGGCTGGGCCCGATGGATGAAGCGTTGATCGAAGTGGCGGCGGGCGAGGTCCTGGTGGACCTCGGCTGTGTCGAGCGCGACTCCTCGCGATTCTCCCAGGCCCTCGAGCAACTCGATCGGGCCCGCCGACTCCTGCCGCCGCGCAAGTCTCCCAGCTTGAATCTCCGGGCCCTCCTGCAGCGCCTGCGGATCGAGGGCCAGCGCTTCGCCATCACCGGCTCGGGCGTCCATCAGGTGCGGAGCATCCAACTGATCGACCAGGGCAACTTACTGCAGCAAGAAGCGGTCTCGCAGCGCTGGATCGTTCTGGTGTCCGGCGCCAAGACCAGCTTCAAGCTCCAGTCCGCGCGGGCCTACGCGCTGGATTACCCGGTGGCCGCGCCGTTCTGAGTCACCGTACTATTCCAGCGCGCTCCTGCCCGTGCGGATCCGCTCGATGAGCGCCGAGGTGCTGAGTCCCTCGCGCAGTGGGATGCGTTCCACGCGGCCCCCACGCGCCTCGACCACTTCGCGACCCACGATCTGCTCGAGTGTGTAGTCCGCGCCCTTGGCCAGCACATCAGGTTGCACCACCTCGATCAACCGCAGCGGCGTATCGTCGTCGAACACCACCACCAGATCCACGCATGCGAGCGCCGCCACCAGAGCAGCGCGATCGCCCTGCGTCATGATCGGGCGCTCGGGGCCTTTCAGGCGGCGCACCGAAGCATCGCTGTTCACCCCGACCACCAGCCGGTCGCCCAGCGCACGCGCCTCTTCGAGGTATTCGGCATGGCCGCGATGCAACAGGTCATAGACCCCGTTCGTGAAGACGACCCGCTCCTTGGCGAGCCGCCACAGGCGAAGCTTGGCATCCGCCTCGGGGGGCAGTGCGAAGGGTGCGCTCAAGCCAACTCCCCGCTGAGCGAGGCGCGCAGCGCCTCGGGCGAACAGGTCGCAGTGCCCACCTCGCGGATCACTACGCCCGCCGCGTGGTTCGCCAGGTAACACGCCTGCGGATGCTCGGCCCCCGCCGCCAACGCCAGCGCCACCACGCTCACCACCGTGTCGCCGGCTCCCGTGACGTCGTACACCTCGCGCGCCACCGTCGGCAGCTGCGTGTAACGACCGCTCTTCTCGAACAAGCTCATGCCGCCCGGCCCGCGCGTGATCAGGACACTCTCGGCCTCCAGGCGTTTCTGCAGCCCCCAGCCCACCGCCAGCAGGCTGGCCTCGTCCGTGATCCGCTGTCCCATCACCCAGCCGGCTTCCTGCTGATTCGGAGTGAGGATGCTGACGCCGTGATACGCGTCGATGTGGCTCTCCTTGGGATCCACCGCGATCGGGATCCCCAGGCGCCGGGCCAGTCCCAGCGCGTGTTCGAGCGAGGCGCGTGTGATCACCCCTTTGCCATAGTCGCTCACGACCAACCCCTCGCAGCCGGGCATCTCACGGGTGATGGTGTCGAGCATGGCGGCAAGCGCCTCACCGGTGACATCGGCGCGCGACTCCCAGTCGGCGCGGACGACCTGCTGCGATTGCGCGATGATGCGCGTTTTGATGGTCGTGGGCCGGGCAGCATCATGCACGATCGCCTGAGTGGCCACGCCGCGTGCCGCGAAGGCATCGAGCAACTGTTGCGCGCGACTGTCCGCACCCACGGTGCCCACCAGCACGGGCACCGCACCCAGGGCGGCAAGGTTCGCCGCGACATTGCCCGCGCCGCCGAGCGATGAGGATTCGCGTTCGACCTCGACCACTGGCACCGGCGCCTCGGGCGAGATGCGCTCGACGCGGCCCCACAGGTAGTGGTCGAGCATCAGGTCACCCACCACCATCAAGCGGCGGCCAGTGAAGCGATCGAGCGTTGCCTCGAGCGTGTCGCGTGAGAAAGGGACGGTGGCCATGAGTGGACCATACCGGCGCGGCTGCGGGTGGGCAATGGCCGCGAGGGCCGGCGGGGATTGACGACCCCGCGACCGGCCGCCTAGGTTGCGCCCATGCCCCTCGAGATCCGCTCGTACACGCCCGCGGACCACGCGCCCCTCACTGCGCTCATCAACGATCCCGCGATCATCGACCAGTTCGAGAAGATCGCCGGGCCCGACGGTGTGCGCGACCTGTTGTCCGAACCGGTCACGCATCCGCAAGGCATCCTGCTCGCGCGCCTGGATGGCGTGCCCGTGGGCTTCTCGATCGCCTATGTGTTGCCGCAGGCGAGCGGGGCATTCGGCATGCAACGAGTGGGCGTGCTGGAGCCCTTCCGCCGTCAGGGCATCGGGCTGGCGCTGTTGCGCGAATCCGAGCGTTTCCTGCGCACGCAGGCCATGGCGCCGGACCTGAACGAGGCAGGCCTGAGCGCATGGCTGCCCAACCCGGGCGGCGAGGGCCTGGCCGCGCAAGCAGGGTATGTGCACCAGCGCTTCTACTGGCTCATGGAGCGGCCACGCACCCAACCGGCTGCGCCCCGGTGGCCGGCCGGAGTGACGCTCGAACCGTTCGATTCCAGCGACCGACATGTTCGCGGCTGGACCGACGCGTACAACGACTCCTTCGCGCACCACCATCTGTTCCTGCCGAGCACCTATGAACGGGCGATCGCGCTCACGCACCGGGACAAGTTCCGCGGCGATGGCTTGCTGCTCGCGTTTCGGGATGGCGTCTGTCTGGGCTTCTGCCGGAACGAGCTCTATCCCTCGCGCGGCGAGATCGGCACGCTGGGCACGATCGAAGCGGCCCGCGGTATCGGCTTGGGCCGCGCCCTATTGCGCTGGGGCATCGCGTGGCTCATGGGCGCCAGCGACCAACCGGTCACGCTGATTGTCGATGGCGAGAACGAGGGTGCGCTCGAGCTCTATCGGCACGAGGGCTTCCAAGTCTCGCGCACGCGCCGGATCTGGGCCCGGCCGCTCGCGCGCGCCTGAGCGACCCCGAATCGAACCCGCGTGCCATGCGTCCGGCGTGGCCCCCGCCGAGCAGTCAGCGCCGCCCAACCTCGAAGCGCTGGCGACACCAGACGGCAACGGGCCGGCCACGGAGCGAGGCGGGATGGAATCGCACGGCATACGCGGCCTCGATCGCCGCGGCCTGCGTCGCCGAATCGGCCAGCGCCTCCACCACGACCGCATCACTCACCTCGCCCTGCTCGTCGACGCGCACATCCAACTCGACCCAGCCGCGCCGGGCCCCGTCCAAGCGGAACGCGCTCGCGCGGTAGGCGATCGGCGGCCGCAACTCGTCATCCACCACCAGCCCCTCGCGCGGCGTCTGATCCGGATCGGCCGGCGGCGGCGGTGCGGGGACCGCCTCGGGCGGGGGAAGCTCCAACGCTGCGCGTGAAGGCGAAACGCGCTGCATCGTGAGTCGTGGCCGCAAAGGGGGATCGCCACCCATCCGAGCCGAGGGCAACGGCAGCCGCACGGCGGAATCCGCCAGAACGGCCAGCGGCAACTCCGCCTGGGCCAAGGCAGTTGGCTTACGCCGCTCACCATGACCGCAACCCACGGCAAGCAGCAGGGCGAGCGAAAGGGCGATACCGGCGCGCATGACCCGCACGCTAACGCACGCCGTCCGCACGCCCAAACGCGGCTTGACCGGTGCCTCCTTGAGGCGCAGCCTTGGTCGCATGACCTCTCGCGAACGCGTTCTCGCCGCCCTCTCGGGCGCTCCCCTCGACCGTCCCCCGATTTCGTTCTGGGGCCATGTCTACCATCGCGAATCGAGCGCCCACGAGCTTGTCGCGCACACGATGGAACGCTGGGACAAGTTCCATTGGGACTGGGTGAAACTCAACCCACGCAAGCACTATCATGTCGAACCTTGGGGCGTGCGATACGACTACACCGGGGTGCCCGACGCCAAGCCAAGTCTGGCGGCGTACCCCGTGCGCAGCGCCGCCGATTGGGAGAGCATCACCGAAGTCGCCCACGATACCGGCGCGCTCGGCGAACAACTCGAAGCCGTGCGCATGCTGCGTGCGCAACTTCCCGCCGAGGTCCCGCTGCTGCAGACGGTGTTCACGCCGCTCGCGATCCTGGGCGAGTTGACCGAGCCACCCGCCCTGTTGCGCGAGCATCTCACCACCGCACCGCAAGCGGTGGAGCGCGCGCTGGAAACCGTGACGCGGGTGTTTGAGAAATATGTGCGCGAAGTCATGCGCGCCGGCGCTGACGGCATCTATCTGGCCACCGTGGATTGGGGCTCGCGCAGTTTCATGACGGCCGACGACCTGCGGCGTTGGTCGCGTCCGTATGACCTGCGCGTGCTGGCGGCCGCCGGCGCGTCGCCTTACCACACCATGCACATCTGCAAGGGCGATGCGCTGGTGACCGAGTTCGCCGACTACCCCGTGGGAGCGTTCTCATGGGATGCCGACTCACCTGGGAATCCGTCGCTGTCCGAGGGCCTTGCCAGCCTGCCGGGCGCTGTCATGGGCGGCATCGCCCATGAGGGCGCACTGCAGGCGAGTGACCCCGAAGCAGCGCTGCAATCATACCGCCGTGCCTATCAAGAGACCGGGGGACGGCGTTGGTTGTTCGCACCGGGATGTTCCATGCCGCCGCAGACGCCCGAGCCTACGCTCGCCGCGCTGCGCGCCGAAGTGGATCGCACCCCGGCGCCATCCGGACGCGACGCATAGCACGAGCCTGCGCCGTGTCCTTCGAGTCGCGAACGGCTGGTCCGCTCCGCGACACGAGGAGGTGCTCGATGCTCCGCTTGATGCTCCGCATGATGCTCTGCGCTCTGGCGCTGTTCGCGTTCGCCGCTTCGGTGTCCGCGCAGGTCGACCCCGGCAAAGGCAACGACCGCACGCGCATCACTCCAGCGGTGGAACGCGCTTCCCTGCCCACCGCAGGCGCTCGCCCACGCGTCACCGCGCAGGTCCATCTGGGCGAACGCGCACCGGATTTCGAGCTCGAGGACGCCACGGGAGCCAAAGTGCGGCTCAACCGCTTGCGCGGCCAGTGGGTCGCATTGTTCTTCGTCAGCCGCCGCGAGGGCCTCCCGCCATTGGATCAGGTGCAACGCGATCTGCAGGCGCGCGGCGTGCGTGTGATCGCGGTCTGCGCCGAGAAGCCCCACTCGCTGCGCCGCTACCTCAGCGACCATCCGAACTCCGTGCTGGCCCTTTCCGATCCGATGGGCGATGTCGCTTCGATGTACGGCCTGTTCGACAGCCTGCACTCGGCGACGCTGCCCGGAATGGTGCTGCTCGATATCGAGGGCATCGTCCGCTTGGCACTCATGGGGCAGGCACTGCCCTCGGATGACGCCACGCGCATCGTGCAATACGCGGTCAGCGGGCTCTAGCAATGCAAGGCGGTGTGCGTACTCGGTGCCGCACGCCGTCTTAGCCTTTCGCAAGCCGCACGGGTTCAATCCCGCCTCCAGAACGGTCGATACTGCGAGCAGATGTTCCAACCTGCTCGACAACCTTGGAGGCCGCGATGCGAACCCTGAGAGCCGTCACAGCATTGGTGCTGACGCTGGCAGCGCCGAGCCATGCGGCAGAGCCGCGCAGCATCCCTTCCAACGACCCGCGCCCACACAGCGAAATGCTCGCCATCGGCACGAGTAGTGAGTATCCGGTGGTCGTATCCGGCGAGCGTGCCCCGGATTTCAACTATCAGGTGGATGGGCAGTGGTTCCGCCTGCACGACCTGTTGACGCAGGGACATGTGCTCCTGGTGCTGGGCGCGGGCGAACCGCAACTGCGCGCGCTCGAGGCGCAGCGCGCAGAACTCCTGCGCTTGGATGTGGTCCCCGTCGGTGTGCTCGATATGCGCGCGGGTCGCTGCGGGACGATGGTGCGCAAACTGGGCCTGGGCTACACCGTGATCGCCGATCCGACGCGCGTGATCGGGGCCCAGTTCAATGCGCTGGAGCCACACACCCGCCTGACGGCGCCGGCATGGTTCATCGTGGATCGCACTGGGACCGTCCGCGCACTGGGTCGGCTCGAGTGGCCAACGGCGGCATGGCGCGAGGTGGCGATGCGTTCGCTGGGTCTGGCGCTGGACGATGCTCCGATCCGGGCCGCCTTCGGGGGTCGGTGATCGCCCCCGCCGATGTTGCTCAGGCCACGCGCGCCAACAGTTCGGTCACCTGGCGAAGGGCCTGAGCGACATCCTCCCACGAGAAGGGTTTCGCCAGCACCAGATCCACGCCACGCTGGGCGACGGTCTCCTCTTCCAACTGGAACCCCCAGCCCGAGACCAGCACCACTGCGGTATTCGGGTGGCGTGATTTGGCCGCGAGCGCCAGATCCCAGCCATTCACCTCGGGCATCCCCAGATCACTGAACACCACATCGTAGCGTTGCTTGTCGAGCAACTCGACACCCATCGGGCCGCCATGCGCCGTGCTCACCGAATGGCCCATGGCCGTGAGCAGGTCAGCCATGACCTGCAGCACCGGCTCCTCATCGTCCACCACGAGGATCTGCAGTCGCGCCAGCGGTGCATTGGTATCGACGGCCTTCTCGGGCCGGTCCACGATTCCCACCGGGAAAGTCAGGGTGAACACCGTGCCCACGCCCGGGTCACTCTGGACCGCGATCGTGCCCTTGTGGCGCGACACGATCCCGTAGGCGACCGACAACCCCAGCCCGGTCCCCTTCACTTCTTTCGTGGTGAAGAACGGATCGAAGATCTTCGCCGCGACCTCGAGCGTCATGCCAACGCCGGTATCGCGCACCTCCACCTGCAGCACGCCGGGACCATTCTCGGACCGGACCCACAGATCGCCGCCGGCGGGCATCGCATCCACAGCGTTGAGCACCAGATTCGTGAACACCTCGCGCAGTTCGGAAGCATTGCCGGGCGTGGGCTGGGTCGCGTGCAGTTCAAGATGCACATCGATCACGACACCGCGTCGCTTGGCGCCGGCCTCCCAGGCCGGGCGGGTCAACTCGAGCACCCCGAGCAACACCTGGTTCACATCCAGCGTCTCGAAACGTTCATCCTGGCGCAGGCGCGTGAACTCCTGCACCCGACGCACGGTGTGCGCACCATCGAGCGCAGCCTGCTCGATCACTCCCAACTGGCGCCGCACCTCGGAGTCGTCCGTGGTCTGCAGCAGCAACTGCGTGCGACCCAGGATCGCCGCGAGGATATTGTTGAAATCGTGCGCGACGCCGCCTGCCATTTCGCCCAAGGCGTTCAGTTTTGCGGACTGCACCAACTGCGTCTGCGCTTCCCGCAGCTCGTGGTAGGCGCCCTTCATATCCTCGTACAAGCGCGCGTTCACGATCGCGGCGCTGCACTGGCCCGCGAACAGCGTGGCCAGTTCAAGATCCTCTTTTCCAAACCCGCGCACGCCAATGCGGGTCAGCGTGATCACCCCGACCACGCGGTCCGGCGTCAGCAACGGCACACACAACAGCGCCGTCTGCTCGGGCGGGGTCCCCGGGACGGTGACCGCGCGCGGATCGGCTTCCGCATCGTTCACGATTTCGCCCCGGCCCGTCTGCGCCACCATGCCGGTGATGCCTTCGCCCAACTTGAGGCGCACGGCCATCATCTCGTGCACATAGGTCATCGCGTCGCACACCACGGGATACAGTTCCTGAAGCTTCTCGTCGAACAGGAATACCGTGCACTCATCGGTCTGGATGACTTCGCGGACCTGCTTGGCAATGGTCGACAGGATGGCGTCCAGATCCAGCGTGTTCACCACCGCGTTGCTCACGGTGAGCAACGCCGCGAACTTCTCCTTCTGGCGCTTCTCCCGCGCCAGCAGCTCGCTGAACGATGTCTCGGGAATCCAATCGGGTGCTTCGGTCGAGAAGAGCAGGAAGCAACCGGCGTACTCGCCCTGGGGTGAGATGGGCACCCGGGACGCCAGCACCGGTCGGTTCAGGCACGCCGCGAGTCGGACATGGCCCAACTGCATCGCATCCGAGCTGGCGTCGCCGCGCTCGGCGAACCGCTGGATCGCATCCCGCGACTCGGGCGCCATCAACTGCTGCACGCTGACGCCGCGCAGCGCTTCGGGGGCTTCGCGCGTGAGTGCACAGAATGCGGCATTGGCGTGCAGCACTCGGAACGCGGGGTCGACATACAACATGGGCGTGGGGACGAAATCCATGAACGGACGCAAGGGCGAGAGTGCATCGGTCGAGGGGTGGGTCGAGCCCTCGGCGGGGCGCGAACGGATCAACGCCAGCATCGCCTCGGCCACCGATTCGGCGCAGACCCCGTCCGCCGACCAACGAGCGAGGCACTCGTGCAGCTTGACCAGGAACGCGGTTGCATCCTCGGACAGGAACGCCCGCTCCAACCCGATGATCAGCTGACGCGCCTG
>JANLOU010000532.1:0-4190 GCA_031366735.1 Candidatus Eiseniibacteriota bacterium | reverse complement strand
GTTCCCGGTCGGAACCGGGTTCTCCAGCACGAGTATCGTGCGGGCGTTGACCGCGCAGGGATCAACGCTCCTCGCCGGTGGCACGATCGCCACCTATCAGGGCATCGCGCAATGGAATGGCATCACCTGGGCCATGGTCGGGGCCGGGCTCCAGAACGGCGCGGCTGCGGGGGTCGTCAACTCGCTCGCGAGCGACGGAGTCACGCTGTACGCGGGCGGAACCTTCAACCTCTCGGGCGGGACGCCGGTCACCAATGTGGCGGCATGGAATGGCGTCGCTTGGAGTGGGCTTGCGGGCGCGACCTCCGTGTCGGATGCGCTCGCACTCTATGGCGGATTCCCCATGGCGACCGTGTCGGATGGGGGCCCCCTGCGGGCGCAACTGTGGAACGGTTCCGCGTGGCAGCCCTTCAATCATCCGAATGTCCGCCCACTCGCCTATGGATTGGACGGCTCGACCCTGTACGCGGCCGGCTCGACCAGTGTTGGGATCGGTGGTCAGACGCTCGTCAACATCGACCCGTTCTATAGCTTCAACGGCTCGGCGTGGACTCCCCTGCAGCAGGCTTGGGCGCCGGGCATGAAGGGTTTCACGGGGCTCGGGTACACCGCGCAACAGTGGCACGGTTCGCTGTATGTGGGCGGAACCATGGGGCATGTCGGCACTGGCACGACGCATCTGCAATCGCCCGGAGTTGCCAAGTGGGACGGCTCGAACTGGACCTCGATCGGCGGAGTGGGTGGGCAGCACTTCGACATGACGGTGTGGAACGACTCGCTGGTCGCATCAGTCGACGGCAAGGTGCGCGTGTGGAATGGCGCCACCTGGCGCAAGCTGGCGAGCACCACGGACAATGCGAACTCGTTCGATACATTCGGCAATGGCCTCGCGGTGTATCAAGGCAATCTGCATGTGTTCGGGCCAACGCTCTTGAGTCCGGGCTCGATCGCGCTGGACGGAGTGGCGCGCTGGACCGGGAGCACCTGGGTGCCGGTCGGATCCGGCTTTCCCGACAACAGCAACCTTCCGGTCACCGGCACGCAGTGGGGGTCGAACCTTGCGATCGGCGGCTTGTTCACCAGTGCCGGCGGGGGCCCGGCACGCAACCTGGCCTACTGGGACGGCGCCGCCTATCACGAGTTGGGTGGCGGCGTGAACAATTGGGTCTACACGCTGCTCGCCGATGGCAGCGACCTGATCGCGGGTGGCGAGTTCACTGAAGCCGGCGGCACTCCCGTCAATGCCGTTGCGCGATGGAATGGCACAGGCTGGTCCGCGATGGGAACCCGGGCACGCACGGTCAACCGCGTCCACTCGCATGCGGGCAGGATCTATGCGGCGGGCACTTTCCTCGACGACAACAATCAGGTCGTCGCCGGCGCCGCGCTGTGGACGGGCACCGAGTGGCGCCTGCTGGGCTCGGGCCTCGATCGCGTCACCGGCGCGAACACGCTCGAGTTCCTGGGCGATGATCTCTACCTCGTCGGGAGTTTCAATCGCGCCAACGGCCAGGTCGCTCGCAGCTTTGCAAGGCTCCCCAACGCCAGCACGGTGGACGCGCCGGCCCCATCGACGCGCACTTCGCGCCTCGCGCTCGCGCCCTCGCGCAATCCCTCGCGGGGCAGCGTGAGCCTTACCATCTCGCTCCCCTCGAGCGGCCCGGCACGCCTCACGATCCACGATGTCTCGGGCCGGGAGGTGGCGCGGCTACTGGATGGCGCACATGAGGCGGGCACTTTCTCGCTCGCATGGGACGCACGGGTGGCGCCGGGGCTCTATCTGGCGATGCTCGAGTCCGCCGGTGAACGCCGCTCGGCAAGGTTGGTGCGGGTCCGCTGAGCGCTTCGCCGAATCTTCGCGCTACTTGCACATGGGGCACCACACCCCAGTCTTGAGCGCGCCGATCACCAACTCGAATCGATGCCCGGCCGCGCACTCGAAGCGGACCGGATGCTGACGACTGGTCCACGACGCCGTCAGGCAGCGGCCACCCAGCCGCAGCGCAAGGACCTTCATCGATTCGAGCGTCCCCGGGCCGGCGTGCGCGCACGCCGGGCACCAACTTCCCTGCCGGATCCGATTCGGCATCGCCGACCAGGTGTGGCCGCGGGCGCACCGCCAGCGCAGGGCGACCTTGTTGCTGTGATACTCCTGCGAGAGGCACTGCCCTCCACGCTCGGCGGCAGTCTGCTGCATATCCGCTAGCGTGAGCCGCTTGCGACTGTAGGGAAGCCAATCCGCGCACTTCGGGCACCAGTGGCCGCGGAACACCATGCTGGGATCGGCCTCCCACTCGTGCCCCTCGGCACAGCGCCAACGCAGCTTCTCCGCCCTCCCCGTGTGCTCCGTGGAAAGACACTCACCACCGCGTTCGGCCGCGGTGAGATGGATCCGCTCCATCCCGACCACGGCGCCCTTCCTGCAAGTCGGACACCACTGGCCTTTTCGCACCAGGTGACACATCTGTTTGAAGCGGTGCCCCAGCGCGCAGCGCCACTCGAGCATGTCGTGCACGGTGCGGCACGAAGTGGACAGGCACTCCCCATCGTGTCGCGCCGCGTGTTCACGCATATCGGCGAGCAATGCGTCCGCCTTGCACTGCTGGCACCAGGTGCCCTTCTGCAGGCTGACGGGCGGCATCGACCACACATGCCCGTTCGCGCACTGAAGTTTCAACCGCGTCTGGAAGTTGATGAAGCCAGGGGGGTGGATCTGGCCACCGCGCGCCTCCGCGAGGCTCTGCAGCCTTCGCGCGGCGCGTTCAGCGGCCAGTTGGTCGCGACGGCGCAACCGGCGTTCCGGGTGCTGTCGGCGGAACTCACGCCGGCAGGCCTGGCACCAGGCGCCGTTCCATACCACCATCGGCATCGAATCCCATTCGTGGCCGGCAGCGCAGCGAAAGGTCAGGGGCGTCATCTGGTTCTTGTAATCCGGCGAGACGATCTGACCACCGCGCTTCGCCACCACCTTTCGAAGGCGCGCCAACGATGTGGCTCGTTTGATTGCCGATGCTTTCGCTCTCCCGCAGGTGGGACACCACTGGTCCCGGAGCAGATCCTCCGGGCACTTCTTGAAGTGGTGGAACTCGCCGCACTGCAGCCGCATCTTCGTGCGGCCGTCGACATATTCGGTCGTGAGCAGCACACCGCCACGCTCGGTGGCGATCCGCCTCAGTCGGTCAAGCCGGCCTGCTTTCGCGCACGCTTGGCACCAAGTTCCGAGATCGAGTCCCTGCGGAAGTGACCACCAACGATGCCCTTGGTCGCACTGCACTTCGAATCGCCGCAATCCCGATTGCATCTTCGACCCCAGGATCGTTCCGCCCCGCTCGCTCACGATCCGCTCCATCCGCTTGCGCACGCGGTCGCGCAATGCCGCATGCCGGCTCGCGGTGGAGCAACGGCGGCACCAGCTCCCGCGCAGGACCGCGCCCGCGATCGTGCGCCACTCGTGCCCCTCGGCGCAGCGGAACTGCAGCGGGGTATTCGAGCCGGCATAGTCGCTCGACAGGATCGTGCCACCGCGTTGGGCGACCAGGCGGTACAACTGATCCCGAAAGGGCGCCCGCCTGCGCAGGCCCATGCCCGCCCAGCCGCACTGCCGGCACCACTTGCCCTGCTTCACGCTGGTGGGCCGCTGCTCGAACTCGTGGTCATCAGCGCAGCGCCAGCGCAGCTTCACGGCATCGCCGAGATATCGCGGGGAGAGCAACGCTCCACCTCGGCTCTGCGCGAGCTGCTGCAGTTGCGCCAGATACTGATCGGGAGTCGGTCGGCTCATGCGGCGCTCCTGCCGGGTCCGGGCATGATCCGAGAGAAGGCTATGCCCCCTCGCGCTCACGCTTCTGCTGCGCCGCCACCGCCAGACACTTGGGGCAGCGATCGCGGCCGACAGCCGAACGGGCGAGCGGCTCGATCACGGTGACACCGCACAGGGCCACCGGGTAGCGGCTCGGGTACACGAGGTGCACGGGCAGCGCATCGAGGCCGCCGGTCATGGAGTCCTGCTCCAGCGGGGCGTTCTTCTTCACCACGATCTTCCTGACCCTGCTGCCGCTGGGTATGATCATCGGCGGGTTGTCCTGGCTGTCCCGCAACGCGCGCGACAAGTGGGCGGGGGAGTTCGAGGATCGTGACGAAGTGGTGGTAACATCCCCCGTGGAATCCCCGACGGAGGAGCCCCATGCCTG
>JANLOU010000508.1:0-18660 GCA_031366735.1 Candidatus Eiseniibacteriota bacterium | reverse complement strand
TGTTCGCCCATTAAAGCGGTACGTGAGCTGGGTTCAGAACGTCGTGAGACAGTTCGGTCCCTATCCATCGTGGGCGTAGGATCCTTGCGGGGAGTTGCTCCTAGTACGAGAGGACCGGAGCGAACGAACCTCTAGTGTATCGGTTGTTCTGCCAAGGGCATTGCCGAGTAGCTATGTTCGGAAGTGATAAGCGCTGAAAGCCTCTAAGCGCGAAACACACCCTAAGATGAGGGATCCCGTGGCTTATGCCACCAGAAGGGTCGTCGGAGACTACGACGTCGATAGGCAGGAGGTGTAAGGTCCGTAAGGGCTTCAGCCGACCTGTACTAATCACCCGAGAGGCTTGGCCGGTAATATTCTTCTATGGTGCCTCAACTGTGTCGCTCAGCGTTTCGTATCGATCGTCATCTTGTTTTTTTGGGGTGGCTACGGCGGAGGGGAAACACCTCTTCCCATTCCGAACAGAGAAGTTAAGCCCTCCAGCGCCGATGGTACTGCCCGGGAAACCGGGTGGGAGAGTAGGACGCCGCCCCTTATTTTTTCGAGAGCCCCGCTCGCAAGAGCGGGGCTTTTCGATTTTCCGGCCTCGACCAGGCTGCGAACGCTGGTGCCGGGTCGACCCTTTGGGGACACCGGCCCAGCTCGGAAGTGCTCCCCCGGGGACAGCCGCCCGGTCGGGGCGGTCGGGGGGAGCATGTGCGCCCTTGGGCCGCAACAGGTTAAGCTACTCTTGGCTTGGCGGGACGGTTGGCACCGCACCTGCTCCCCTTTGCTGCGTGGCCGTACCGTTCCTGCGACACGGCAGTCTGGAGGGTTCCATGATCAAGCGCCTGTGGCTGTGCGTGGTGGTACTTGTGGGGCTCGTGGGGACCGTGGGTGCGGCCTGCGCTCAGGATCTGACTCCCGCACGGGTGCAGGACGCCCTGGATCAGACCGATCGTCGCATCGAGTTCGCTGCGACGGTGACCATCGAGTCCGGCAATCCGAACGCTTCGACGGAACTGGGGTTGGCAAGGGACATCCAGGTCCGGGCCCGGAATGCATTCTCGGCGACCCAGCTGGCATTCGCGATGCGATTGACGTTCGATGCGCGTGGACATGCTGACCGAGCAGTGGCGATCGTCCGCAACCTGCCAGACCCGGATCGAGTCCGCGTCCAGGTCGAGCGGACGAGCGAACTCCTTGAGCGCGCGCGCGAGAAGTTGCACGAGTGTGAGGACAGCCGCGCTCGCGCGCTCATGCATGTCGCGGTCGAAATGCAGGCGCGCGCTGGCAGCGCGCTGAACGAGAGCCGTTTCCTCGCCGCGCTACAGCTCACGATGAGCGCCCGGGAGCGGGCGTTGAAGGCCATGCGCCTGTGCAATCTTGAGGATTCACTCGAGGAGAGCGTGACGCGTGCGCTGAGTCGCACGGATGATGTCCTGTCGCGGGCGCGTGAAGTGCTGGCCGGAGAGCAGGATGCTCGCGCGGCGCAGGTCCTGCGCTCGGCGGAGCACATGCAGATCGAAGCGCAGAGTGAGTATCGCGCAGGTCATCGTGAACAGGCATTGCGCATGACGCAGTCGGCACGAGCCCTGGCGCACCGCGCAGTTCGGGGCGCCAAGACCGGCTCCAAGTGATCGCAGCATCCTCGAGGGGTCGTGTCGGGCAAAGCTAACGAGTACCGAGCGCTGGATTCCTCCCATGCCCCGAGTGCCGCCGTGTTGGCCATCGGGCTGCTTCTCGCTGGCGTGCTCACCTCAGCACCCCGCGCCGGCGCGTGGCCCGCGGACAGTTCGTTCACGCGGATCGAGGTGGGTGGCGCCGCAGATGTGACGAACGAACAGTTCTTCGAGGAGACCTACTCGGACACGCTGTTCCTTGGGCGCCGTCTCACCAGCACCCCCGAGGTGCGCGCCGGGGCTGCATTCTCGCTCGATCACCAACGCGTGACCGCTGCCTCCGACTGGTGGTTGCGCACGCACCTCGATGCCCGTCTTGGGGACAAGCTGCAACGCTTGGACGCCAGTGCTCAATGGCGCACCCCGTCCGAACGGGCTTGGCGCGCGGTGCTCGAGCCGAGCCTGGCAGCGCGCTCGGACAAGAGTTTCGGTGTGACACGACGCGAGTTCCGCTCGAGGTTGGTCGGCAGGGTCGCTCGGCGTTCGCTCGACGAGATGAACACGCTCGAACTGGTGGGTGCGGGGGAGCTGTACCGCGCGGATGCCTCGACCACCGACTATGTCCTCGACCGTGACGCGGCGGAGTTCTCGGCGGGTTGGTCCCATTCGGCGCCCTACACCGCATGGTCATGGCGCGCGCGCTATACCGGGTTCGCGCGCGTCTTTCCGGACTCCGCCGAGCGGGATCACTTCGAGCATCGCGGTCAGGTCTCGCTCGACTGGTCCGGGGCCTCGGCCGCCGTCTCCGTGTTGGCGGAAGTCGAGCAGCGGCTTCCGCGCCGGAGCGTGACTTCGACGCGCGATGCGTACTGGGCCTCACAGGGTGAACTGGGAATCACCCTGCGGCCGGGGCATCGGGGCTCTGCCGAGTTGGCGCTCTCCACGGAAGGATTCCGCTACGAGCTCCCCGATTCCACGACCTACTTCGACTATCAACTCGTTCGCGGTCGGCTCGGGGGGCGCTTCGACTTGCCGAGAGGCTTCTCGCTGACCGCCAGCCCGCAGGGGGAGGTGCTCCTCGCACAGGCCGCGCCGGGTGAACGCTATCTGGAATGGGGCGGCGCGCTGGATCTGGAGCGCTCGCTTGGTGAAACCTGGTGGTCGCTCTCGCCGAGCGCGGGCATGCGAAGGTATACCGCGGTCGGCGATGTGGCGCTCTTTTCCGGACACTCTGACTTCCGTTTCCTCGAACTCCAGATGCTTGTGGACCAAGCGTTGCCCCTGCGATGCCGGGCGCGGATCTCCGCCACGCTCCGCCTCGAGAAGCATGACGAGCCTTCGCAGGATGCCCGCAGCCTTTACTTCTCGGTGGACCTCCGTAGACTCCTGTGATCGTTCAGCCCTAAGGAGGGACCTCGATGTCCAGTCGCCGGGGAGCGCTGCTGTTCGTCATCTCCATTGTCGTCGTCGGAATCGCCGCACTTGTGGGAGCCTATGCGCTCCGTCGTCCGCTTCGATCTGCCGGAGACGGGCAGGTGCTCGTGTTCGATGTGCCCTCCAGTATCGAAGAGGGACAGCCGCCCTATACGCCTTGGTCGCTCGGCGCGCTGCGCGCGGAACGACACACGCTCAGCGAGCTCACCCGGGCGCTGCATCGGGCCGCCGAGGACGATGATGTCCACGGTCTCATCCTGCACATCGATGGTATCGATTGGGGGTGGGCCCGGATTGCCGAGTTCAGCGATGCGGTCGCCGAGTTCCGCGCCAGCGGAAAGCCGGTGCTGGCAACGCTCACCGGAGGCGGGGAGCGGGAGTACCTGCTCGCTTCGGTCGCGGATCAAGTCTCGATGCCAGCCATCGCGCATCTGCAGTTGGACGGCTTGACGGCATCAGCCATGTTCCTGCGGGGCGCATACGACAAGCTCGGCATCCGACCCAACTTCGCGCATGTCGGCCAGTTCAAGTCCGCGGTCGAGCAGTATACGCGCGAGTCGATGTCCGAACCCTCCCGGGCAGCGCTCGACACCTTGTTGGGGGACCAGTACAGCCGGCTGGCGGATTCACTCGCGTCGGCGCGCGGCATCTCGGCCGACTCGATGCGTGCACTCATCGACGACGGGCCGTACATCACCGCGCGCGCCTACGAACTCGGCCTGGTCGATACGCTGCTCGACAAGAGCGTGGCGGACTCGCTGCTGCTTCGGCGCGGGACGCGCCGTTACCAGAGCTACAGTTTCCAACGCTATGTGGATGATCTCTCGATGCCTACGGCCGGGGAGCACATCGCACTGGTCGTGGCCAGCGGGGCCATCATGCCCGGCAAGAGTCGGGAGACTCCGTTCGAGGGCCGCGAGCTCGGGTCGGAGACCTTGATCGCCGCGCTCCGCGAGGCGCGTACCCGCTCCTCCGTCAAGGCGGTGGTATTGCGGATCGACAGCCCGGGTGGGTCGGCCGACGCTTCGGACGATATCTGGCAGGAAGTCCGGCGCGTTCGCGCGGCGAAGCCGGTCATTGTCAGCATGTCCGACCTGGCGGCTTCCGGCGGTTACTACATCGCCTGTGGCGCCGACGCGATTGTCGCCCAGCCCTCCACGCTCACCGGTTCGATTGGAGTCTTCGGGGGTAAACTGAATGTGCTCGGGCTCTACCAGAAGCTCGGGCTGAATATCGAGACGGTCTCGCGCGGGCGGCACGCGCAGATGCTCTCGCCCTTTCGCGATTTCACTCCCGAGGAAGCCGCCCGTTACCAGAGCCAACTCGAGGACTTCTACCGGGTGTTCCTGGATCGCGTCGCCACCGGCCGAGGGATGACGGCCGCCGCGGTCGATTCCATTGCGCAGGGGCGGGTGTGGTCCGGCGCGATGGCGCAGCGCCTCGGACTGGTGGATGAACTCGGCGGGCTCGATCGTGCGGTTGAACTCGCCCGCACGCGAGCCAAGCTCGACAAGAACGCAACGATCGTGCTCGATGTGTATCCGCGTCCGCGTCGACCCTATCTGCAGCGCTGGCTCACCGACTTGATCGGGAACAACGAAGAGGACGAGGCGCGGTTGCCATTCGGACTGGGCACGCAAGTCCTGCGGGCATGGATGGTCGCGGCGCACTTCCCGGATGGTGCGGTGCTGGCGTTGATGCCCTGCTCGATCACCATCCGCTGAAGCCGGACGAGTAACGAAGAATGGCGCGCTCCTCGCGGAGTGCGCCATTCGCGTTCCAGCCCGGGCGTTCGCCCGGGTGCGCTACTTCTTCTTGAAAGTGAAGATGTACGCCATCACATCCTCGATCTGCGCGGGCTTCAGTTGGTTCGTCTTGCCCCATGCGACCATGCCCGACTTGACCTTGCCATTCGTGATGCAATCGCGGATGTAGGCCTCGTTACGCTTGGGGTCGGCCCAGACCTTGGGGTTCTTCCAGTTGGGCGTGGGGTTCCCCGTGAGCTTGAGCCCACCGGCCCCATCGACCTTGTGGCAGGCGACACACTTGGTGGCGTAGATGGCCTTGCCAGCGACGGCATTGCCCTTGACTGCAGCGCTCGCGCGGAGCGACGAACCGACCGCGAAGGCCGTGAGGATCATGAGAGCGACGCCCAGCGGGCGCACGTTCTGCAGGGACATGTTCAAGACTCCTTTTGGGGTGATCTGCCGCCGGGGGGAACGATCCGACGGTCCGTAAGCGCAAGCGAGATTAGTCGCCGGACCAGCGAGGGTCAACCGCCGCGACGCGTCACTTCGCATCCAACAGCAATGCTTGACCCTGCCGGAACAGCAGGAGTAGTTTGAATGAAGACATGAAGTTACGCGGTAAGTGCGCAGCATGTGGCGCGAACCGTGACGAACCAGCACCCATGCCGAGTCCTCAGGTCTGGAGGTGCACCGTGAAAGAGTTCCCCACTGCTCAGATCCGGAACGTCGCGTTGGTCGCCCACCACGGAGTTGGAAAGACTTCGCTCGCTGAGGCGATGCTCTATCTGGCGAAAGCCACGAACCGTCTGGGTCGAGTCGCCGAGGGGACAACCCTCCTCGACCACGCACCGGACGAGATCTCCCGCCAGATCACCATCGACCTCGGGCTCGCGCAGTTCGAATGGGCTGGGCACAAGATCAACCTGCTCGACACGCCCGGATATCCGGACTTCGTCGGCGATGTGTACAGCGCACTGCGCGTGGCGGACGCTGCACTACTGGTATTGCGGGCCAGCGCGGGTGTGGAGGTGGGCACCGAGGTGGTCTGGGAAGTGCTGCAGCAGGAGAAAACGCCGCTCCTCATCGTGGTCAACATGATGGACAAGGAGCACGCGAACTTCAGCGGCGCCGTTCAGAGCTGTCACGATCGACTCGGCCTGAACGCTATTCCCGTGCAACTCCCCATCGGTCAGGGCGAGCAGTTCCACGGCATTGTCGACTTGATCGAGAACAAGGCATTCCTGTTCACGGGCAAAGGCATGGAGGAGAAGAGCCAGGAGGCTTCCATCCCCGCGGATATGGTCCCGGCCGCCGCCGCCGCGCGCGCGCACTTGCTGGAAGAAGCGGCCACGGGCGACGAGCACCTCATGGAGAAATTCCTCACCACGGGTGATCTCACCGTCGAAGAGATCCGCCGCGGGCTGTGCGAGCGGGTGGTGCAGTGTGACCTCGCGCCCGTGTTCTGTTGCTCCGCGTATCACAACCTCGGCATCAAGGAAGTGCTCGATGAGGTGGTGGATGTGCTCCCCTCGCCGCTGGATGTCCATCCGCAACAGGGCGAGTCGATGGGCAACGGCAACGGTATGATCCCGTGCGCGCCCGAGGCGGCGGCGCCAGTGGCGGCAACGGTTTTCAAGACGCTCGCCGAAGCGCATCTGGGTGAACTGTCGCTCATCCGGATCTGGTCGGGACACATCGAACCGGGCAGGGAACTGCTCAACACTGGCCGCAACCGCACCGAGAAGCTTGGCGCGCTGTACCATCTGGTCGGTAAGGAGCGCTCGGACTGCAAGGGTGCCGCGGCGGGCGACATCGTGGCCGCGGTCAAACTTCGCGAAACGCATACCGGCGACACGCTTGCCGACCGAACGCGCGCGGTGAAACTGGCCCCGCCGGACTTCCCGCCGCCGGTCGTGGCGGAATGCGTCCATGCCAGGAACAAGGCGGATGACGAGAAGATGGCCACGGGGCTCGCTCGGCTGCACGAGGAGGACCCCACGCTCGCGCGCTTGTATGAGGAGAGCACCAAGGAGACGCTCGTGCATGGCATGGGCGAACTCCATCTGGAGATCCTCGTGGAGCGGCTTCGGAAGCGATTCGGAGTCGAGGTCACACTCACGCGTCCACGCGTGGCGTATCGCGAAACCATCCGGGGCACGGCCCAGGACGAGTATCGCCACAAGAAGCAATCCGGGGGACGCGGTCAGTTCGGGGAAGTGCACCTGCGCGTCGAGCCACTCCCGCGCGGCGGCGGACTCGATTTCGTGGACGAGGTGAAGGGCGGAGTCATCCCCGGCCAGTACATCCCGGCGGTCGAGAAGGGTGTCATCGCCGGCATGGAGAAAGGCCCGATCGCGGGTTTTCCCGTCGTGGATGTGCGCGTCGCCGTGTTCTTTGGCAAGTACCACGATGTCGATTCCTCCGAGATGGCTTTCAAGATCGCCGCCGAGATCTGTTTCCATCAGGCGATACTCAAAGCGCGTCCCGTCCTGCTCGAGCCTTTCGATGAAGTCACGGTGCGCGTGCCCGAAGAGTTTCTCGGCGATGTCATGGGGGACCTGTCCGCCCGTCGAGGCAAGATCCGGGGCGCCGAGGCGGACGGCCACCATCAGACCATCCGAGCAGAAGTCCCCAAGGCGGAGCTGTACCGGTACGCGACACACCTACGCTCGATCACCCAGGGTCGTGGGCACTTCGCCGCCAAGTTCGGCCACTACGAGGAGATTCCGCGCGAGCTGGCAGACCGAGTGATTGCGGCTGCGCGAACCGAAAAGGAGGTTGGCGCCCCTCACCACGCGTGAGGCGGCTCCACGATCATGTCCGGGCATTCCAAATGGTCCACGATCAAACGCAAGAAGGGCGCGACCGACGCGGCGCGCGGCAAACTGTTCACCAAGTACATCAAGGAGATCACAATGGCCGCCCGGGCCGGCGGCGGCGACGCCGAATCGAACCCGCGGTTGAGGAGCGCGATCGCCGGCGCGAAATCCGTGAACATGCCGGCGGCGAACATCGAGCGGGCCGTCAAGCGCGGGACGGGTGAGATCGCCGGCGCCTTGTACGAGGAGATCGGTTACGAAGGCTACGGCGCCGGCGGCGTCGCGGTGCTCGTGGATTGCGCCACGGACAATCGCAATCGCACCGCAAGCGAGATCCGCCATGCTTTCGCCCGGAACAACGGGAGTCTTGGCGAGGCGGGGAGTGTGTCGTACCTGTTCAAGCCGCGCGGGGTGATCGTGCTCGATCGCAACGCGGTGACCGAGGACCTGCTGATGGAAGTCGCGCTCGAAGCCGGCGCCGATGATGTCGTGGGCACGGTCGAGCATCTTGATGTGGTCATGTCCCCGAGCGTTTTCGAAGCCGTCAAGGCGGCGCTCGCGGTCCGCGGTATCGCCGTGGTGAGCGCCGAGATCACGAAGTTGGCGTCGCTCCATGTGCCGATCGCGGAGAAGGAAGCGACCCAGGTGTTCCGCCTGATCGAGGCACTCGAGGACAATGACGATGTGCAGAAGGTCTATGCGAACTTCGACATGTCCGACGAACTGCTTGCCAAGCTGACCCAGTAGCCGCACCCTACGGGTATGCGCGTCCTGGGAGTGGACCCTGGTAGCCGACGAACCGGATATGGCGTGGTGGAGAAGCATGGCAATCGCTTCCACTGCGTCCTGCACGGCCATGTTGCGCCCAAGAGCACGCTCCCGCTCGCCCAGAAGCTGCTCCACATCGCGCGCGAGGTCGGCGAGGTGATGGACCGGGTCTCGCCCGACTGCGTGGTGGTCGAGGAGGCCTTCTATCACGAGAGCGTGCGTTCCATCCTCGTGCTGGGGCATGTCCGCGGCGCGCTCATGGTGGCTGCGGCTCAACGGGGCATCGAGGTGGCGGAGTACAGCCCGCGGGAGATCAAGTTGAGCGTCACGGGCAGCGGTGCCGCCGCCAAGGAGCAGGTCGCATTCATGGTGCGCCGCCTGCTCAGCCTCACCGGGGCGCTGCAGACCGACGCCGCCGACGCGCTTGCGGGCGCGGTCTGCCACCTCTCCCGCACGCGCTTCTCTGCGCCGCGCACCAGTTCGCCGGCGGCAAAGCGCCTCGAGGCGTTGCTCGCGGGCAAGGGCTGCCGATGATCGCATCCGTGCGTGGGATCGTGCTCGAACGGGGCGACGGTTGGTGCGTGATCGAGGCGGGCGGCGTGGGTTACCTCGTCCAGGTCTCCGCCCAGACGCTCGCGTCACTCCCGCCGACTGGCGCCGAAGCAACCTTGCGCACGCGGCATGTGGTGCGCGAGGACGCACAATTGCTGTTCGGGTTTCTCGATTCCGACGAGTTGCGCCTCTTCGACCTGCTCATCACGGTGAATGGTGTTGGCCCCAAGCTCGCGCTCGCCGCGCTCTCGGGACTCAAGCCCGCGCTGCTCGCACGCGCCATCCGTGATGAGGACCTGCCGTCGATCGTGCGCGTGCCCGGGATCGGGCGCAAGACCGCCGAACGCATGGTCGTGGAGTTACGCGACAAGCTCGATTTCGTGGCGATGGCTGCCGCAGCGCCTGGCAAAACCGATGGCGTGTTGCCACGCGACGCCCGACTCACCGATGCAGTCGCAGCGCTCGTCACACTCGGGTATCCTGCCTCACAGGCACAAGCGGCGGTGCAGCGAGTGGTTGCCGCCGAGCCCGACCTGTCGCTCGAGGCGCTCGTGAAGCGCACGCTGGCGGGCCTTGGCCGTTCTGCAGTCCTGACGCGTTGAAACCCGGAGCCCGGTGATGACACCGCCCCGCGACCCCCGCACCGCAGCCGCGAAGCGATTCGCCAACCCCGAGGCATTGCCCGAGGACTTGCGCGAGGAGAAGAAGCTGCGTCCGAGCGCGCTCGAGGATTTTGTCGGGCAGCCGCAGGTCCGCCAGCAACTGGCCATCTTCCTGGCCGCTGCCCGCCAGCGCGAGGAAGCCATGGACCATGTCCTGTTCCATGGCCCGCCTGGGCTGGGCAAGACCACCCTCGCTTCGATCCTGGCGCATGAACTCGGGGTCGAGATCACGCATACCTCGGGGCCGGTCATTGAACGGCCCGGCGACCTTGCGGGCCTGCTCACGAACCTGGGCCCTCGTGGCATTCTGTTCATCGACGAGATCCATCGCTTGAGTCCGGTGGTCGAGGAGTACCTTTACTCGGCGCTGGAGGACTTCACGCTCGACATCCTGCTCGACCGTGGCCCCAGCGCTCGTTCGCTCAAGCTCACGCTCGACCCCTTCACGCTGGTCGGCGCCACGACGCGCTCAGGGCTGCTTTCCGCTCCCATGCGTGCGCGCTTCGGCGTCACTCTGCGGATGGACTTCTATGCCGCCGAGGATCTCGCGCACATCGTGCGCCGTTCGGCGGGAATCCTGTCGGCGGAGCTGGACGAGGACGCTGCGATCGAGATCGCCCGTCGCTCCCGCGGCACGCCGCGAGTCGCCAATCGGCTCTTGCGCCGAGTGCGGGATTTCTCCCAGATCAAGGCGGACGGTCGGGTCACGCGCACCGTCACCCGCGAAGCGCTCGACCTGCTCGAAGTGGATCAACGAGGGCTGGACGAGATGGATCGACGGTTGCTCGAAGCCATGATCCAACGCTACGACGGCGGCCCTGTGGGGCTGCAGTCGCTCGCCGTCGTCCTGGGGGAGGATGCGGGAACGCTCGAGGATGTCTATGAGCCCTTCCTGGTGCAGGAGGGATTCATCCGTCGCACGGCTCGGGGTCGCGAGGCGACGCGTCTGGCCTATGAGCATCTGGGGCTTGCCGTGCCGAGCCGGCTCATGGGTGGTGGGGCGGAGCCGCTGCAGCCCGAACTTCCAATTCCCTAGCGCGTCGTGCGACTCGAGGAGCTTGACTACCAGTTGCCCGAGGAGTTGATCGCGCAACGACCCACCGAGCGGCGCGAGGATGCGCGACTACTCGTCGTCGATCGGGCGAGCCGGACGCTGACCGATGCGCGGATCTCGGAACTGGGCGAGTGGCTGCACTCGCACGACATCCTCGCGCTGAACGAGACGCGTGTGCGCCCCGCTCGCCTCATGCTGCGCCGCGCCAGCGGTGGCAGGGTGGAGATGCTGTTCGTACGGCCCGAAGCTGGCGATGCCGCAAGCGAGCGCTGGCGCGTCCTGGCAAAACCTGCGCGCAACGCTACTCTCGGCGCCGTCCTCCGTACGCCGGATGACTCGCTGGCGCTGGAGGTGGTGCAGGAGGGAGAACAAGGCGAACGAGTGGTGCGCATCGTGCAGGGCTCGCTGCAGGACACGCTGCGTGCGCAGGGCGGGATCCCACTGCCGCCCTACATCCGTCGCACGGCGGGTGCCGAGGCTCTCGAGCGCTACCAGACCGTGTTCTCCCGCGTGGAAGGTGCGGTTGCGGCTCCCACGGCTGGACTGCACTTCACGCATGGACTGCTCATGGCGCTCGAGGCGAAGGGCATCTCGAGCGCCAAACTGCTGCTGCATGTCGGGCCGGGCACTTTCCGCCCGATCACCGCGGCGGACCCGCGCGAGCACCTGATGGACGAGGAGTGGTTCGAGCTGAGCGCCGAGGCGGCGGAGGAACTGGCCACGGCCCGCAGGAATGGGGGCCGAATCGTCGCCGTGGGCACCACGGCAGTCCGTACGCTGGAGTCCGCCTGCGATGCGAACGCGGGACAGCTCGCGGCGGCTCGCGGCTGGACGCGCAAGTTCATCCTGCCGCCCTACGCGTTCCAGGCCACGGACGCGCTGCTCACCAACTTCCACCTTCCGCGCACCTCGCTGCTGTTGCTCGTGGCAGCGCTAGCCGGCACCGAACTATTGCAGAATGCATACTCCCATGCAGTTCGCGAGCGATATCGCTTCTATTCCTACGGCGATGCGATGCTGGTCGTATGACCAGAGCCAAAGAATCGTTGCGATTGCGCCGATAGGGCTGATACGCTTTGCTCCCACCTTGCCAATCCGCACCCCGCCCAGCCCCGCACAGGGGCACGGCACGCCCAACACCTAGGTTCTGCTCACAGCGGGGGATTTCCGTGCTTCTTGGCAGGCAGGGTCTGTCGTTTATTGCGCAGCATCTCGAGGGCGGCGATCAGTTTCGGGCGAGTATCCGCCGGCTCGATCACGTCGTCGAGGTAGCCAAGCTCCGCCGCGATCCACGGCGAAGCGAACTTGTCGTTATACTCCGCGACCAGTCGCTTGCGCTCCGCGATCGGGTCCGCCGCCTGCGCGAGTTCCTCGCGGTACAGGATGTTCACTGCGCCTTCGGCTCCCATCACGGCCATCTCCGCGCTCGGCCACGCGACATTGTAGTCGCCGCGGATGTGTTTGCTGGACATGACATCGTAGGCACCCCCGTAGGCCTTGCGTGTGACCACCGTGAGCTTGGGCACGGTCGCCTCGCAGTAGGCGTACAGCAGCTTGGCGCCATGGCGGATGATGCCACCCCATTCCTGACGCGTGCCGGGGAGAAAACCGGGCACATCCTCGAAGGTGACGAGCGCGATGCCGAAGGCATCGCAGAAACGCACGAACCGCGCGGCCTTCACCGACGAATCGATGTCGAGCACACCAGCCAGCACCTTGGGCTGGTTGCCGACGATACCCACCGGGCGCCCGTTCAAGCGCGCGAAGCCGACGATGATGTTTCCGGCGAAGTGTTCGTGGACCTCGAAGAAGTCCCCGTCGTCCACCACGCGGCGGACCACATCCTTCATGTCGTAGGGCTTGTCCGCCGACTCCGGAACGAGCGTCGAGAGCGCGGCATCCCGGCGTTCGATCGGATCGGTGCAGGCGCGTCGCGGCGGGTCCTCGGAGTTGTTCGAGGGCAGGAAGGACAGCAGCCGCCGCACATGGCGGATGCCGTCGGCGTCATCCTTGGCGCAGAAATGCGCCACACCGCTCTTGGAGTTGTGTGTCATGGCGCCGCCGAGGTCCTCGAAACTGACCTCCTCGGAGGTGACCGCCTTGATCACTTCGGGGCCGGTCACGAACATGTGGCTCGTGCCCTCGACCATGATGGTGAAATCGGTGATCGCGGGCGAGTAGACCGCGCCGCCGGCGCAGGGTCCCATGATGGCCGAGATCTGCGGCACGACGCCCGAGGCGAGCGTATTGCGCAGGAAGATGTCCGCGTAGGCGCCCAGCGACACGACGCCTTCTTGGATGCGCGCGCCGCCCGAGTCATTGAGCCCCACGACGGGAGCGCCGTTGTCCATGGCGAGGTCCATGATCGCGCAGATCTTCTTCGCGTTCGCCTCGCTCATGGTACCGCCGAAGACCGTGAAATCCTGCGCGAAGCAGTACACGAGCCTGCCGTCGACCAGACCCCAGCCCGCGATCACTCCGTCCCCGGTGATGCGCTTGTCGCCCATGCCGAAGTCGTTCGAGCGGTGGGTCACGAATGTCCCGATCTCCACGAACGATCCCGCGTCGAGCAGCAGTTCCAGGCGCTCGCGTGCGGTGAGCCGCCCCTTGGCATGGACTTTCGCAACACGGTCCGCGCCGCCGCCGGCGAGCGATTGCTCTCGGCGCCGACGCAACTCAGCCAGTCGTTGCTCGCGGTTCAAGCTGACCTCCTCGAAGGGTGGATTCCGTTCCGGCGCAGCCTAGGCAGCGACCGATGCAGGGTCAAGCCTCGGGCGCATGGCCCGCGTCGAGTCACGCACTCCAGCATGAACAGAGGCGCGCGATGATGCCTTGGCAGGTCGTGCTTCCCGGACTCGCATCGCCCTTCGACGCCTCGCCTGGCCCGGGCAGTTGGCCGGACCACTTGGTGTTCGTGGTGCTGTTCTGCGCCCTCGTCGACTTCGTCAAACTCCTGATCGAGCTGCTGGGCCGCGAGCAGGACCGACGCTTCACCTCGGATCTGTCGCTCGTGACCGCGGTCATCGCGTGCAAGAATGGCGAGCAGGTGCTGCCCGGTACCATCGCCGACCTGATCCGGTACCTGCCCCCGGGGCGCATCCTGGTCGTGGATGATGGCAGCACCGACCGCACCGCCGAAGTCGCAGAGAAGCTGGGTTGTCAGGTGCATCGATTCGAGCGTTCCAAGGGCAAGGTGGGCGCCATCAACTACGCCATCTTCCGCGTGAAGACTCCGTATGTGCTCCTGCTCGACGACGACACGCGGTTGGGTGACGCCGAGATCCCAACTTCCCTTTTGAGCGAGGATGGCTGTGACGCGGTCGCGTTCCATGTCCTGCCCGACCGGCGCAACCGCGAAGGCGCGCACGGCAATAACTTCGTCGGCGCGCTCCAGCGGTATGAATATGGCAAGAGCATGGAGATCGGAAAGCGCTTCCATGACGTGACCCAATCCGTCAGCTGCATCTCGGGCGCCGCGGGTCTCTTCAAGGCGAAGGACCTTGACGCGCTCCATCACGAACACACGGGCGTATTCCAGGGCGAGGATCTGCAACGCACCATGATCCTCCTGCTGCACGGCAAACGCATCGCGTTCGCGAACGAACCCGTGTGGACCGTGGCGCCGCACCGTTGGGGGCAATGGTTCCGGCAGCGCCTGACAGGCTGGTATCCTGGGAGCTACCATCAACTGGCGAACATGCTCCGCCTGATGTTCGCGCGCGACTCGGGTTGGCGCCTGCGCTACGAGATGGCCTACAACGTCTACACGGTGATCAGTGACCCGCTCAAGACCTGGAGCATTCTCGTGATCCTGTTCACGCCTGGCATGCGGTGGTGGGGCTTGGTCCTGTATCTGCTCTATCTGGCGTTCGAACTCTACCCGTGGTGGGTCATCCGCCAGCCCGGCTCGCGCAAGCGCGCCCCGCTCGGAGTGCTGCTGTTCTATCCGCTCTACGGCGCACTCAACACCATCCTGCGTACGCTCGCGCTCGGGGTCTGGGCGTGGTTTCGGTTCGTGACCGCGAGCATGCGACCCCGACGCGGTCCCAAAGACCGGGTGACCTCATGATCCGCCGCGCGCTGTTGGGCTTCGCCGCCCTGATCGTGCTTGCCAGTCCGGCCACTGCGGCGGGCGTTGTGGGAGCCCAGTTCCGATACTGGGCGTTCGACGATGGCAACGATATCCGTGACCCGATCATTTACTTCGCGCCGGGTCCCTTCCATGTGCAACTCGAGTACTGGGATGTGGTCCGGGGGCGGGACCAGTTCCGGCCGGAGGTCGGGCTGCACCTGAAGGACTCGCGCCGCTCGGTCTATACCCTGCAGTGGCGGCACGAGCAGGATGCGGAGCGTTACTGGGTCGGGACCGAGCAGGTGGTGAGCGATCACTGGGTGGGCCGCGCCGAGGTCAGTCCGATCGTCACGCGCACGCGGGTGTCGACGGTGTGGGATGTGGGCGCCGACTACTATTGGGGCTCCTATAGTTTTGCGGGCGCCACGCTGATCCGCGATCCGCGCGGGGATGATCTGTGGGTGTTGCCGCTGCGCGTGCGTGCGGCCACCGAGCGCAATGATTGGCTCCAGTTCACGATTGCGCCAGCGAGCAAGCGATCGTTGGGCTGGGCGCTCGATGCCAAGTTGCACTGGTTGAAGCTCGGCGTGGAACGCAACAGTCGCTACGACTTCAGCGCGCGGGACAACATCATCACTACGCTCGGCGTGGAGTTCCCCCTGCCGGGAGCGACTCCCTGAGCCCGGGGCGTGAGGTCGGATTCGCTCAGGCGACCTGACGCGAGACCGCTGCCCCCGGCTGCGGCAACTCCCCGTGGGCGAGCAGGTCCACGAACACATCCACGACGGTGCGGTCCCACTGCGAACCGGCGCCCTGATGGAGCCGGGAGATCGCCTCCCGCTCCGCAAGCGCAAGGCGATACGGGCGGTCGGTCGTCATGGCATCCCAGGAGTCCGCGACCGCCACGATGCGGGCGGCGAGCGGGATGGCCTCACCTGCCAAGCCCTGGGGATAACCCTGCCCGTCCCAGCGTTCGTGGTGCCCGCGCACGATGGGGCTCACGATCGGCGCGAAGCGCATGGAGCGAACGATGTCGGCGCCGATATCCGGATGGCGCTGCACCTCGAGGAACTCAGCCGGCGTGAGCGCTCCCGGTTTCTTCAGCACATTCTCGTCGATCCCGATCTTGCCGATGTCGTGCAGGATCCCGCCGTACCATGCGTGCCGTGCCTCGGTGGTCGAGCGACCCATCGCGAGTGAGACCGTGCGACTGTATTCGGCGAGCCGCCACAGATGCGTATCCGTGCACGAGTCGCGCGCCTCGACCGTTCGGGCCAATGTGAAGACGACATTCTCGGTGTTCTCGAGTTGGTCGGTGAGGTGCTTCACGCGCAGCATCGCGTGGATGCGTGCCATGAGCACTTCGGGCTCGAACGGCTTGTCCACGAACTCATCCGCACCGGATGCCAACCCAAGGACGCGCGAGGCCGTATCGGCCAGCCCGGTGATGAGCGCGATGGGCAGGAGCGAACCGCCCTCCAGATTTCGCACGGCGCGCGCCACTTCGAAACCGCTCATGCCCGGCATGGTGACATCCAGCAGCAGCAGGTCGGGCGGGGCGAGCATGATCTCGGCAAGCGCTTGGTCGCCGCGTTCGACGGTGTGGACCTGGAATCCTTCGCGGGCAAGGAGACGGCTGAGGACCCCGCGGACGCCGGGGTCGTCGTCACAGATGAGAATGCGATCGTTCACGCGGCTCTCCGGACCGAGGGGCCTGGATCGTGTGAAACGAAGTTGCAGGGACGATGCGAGTGGCTGCAGGCATCCTGCCGTGCGCACATTCTCATTCCGTGAGGCGAGAGTTGGAAGTTAGCACGATGTTCACAGCGTGCAAGCCGATTCACCGGGGGATCGATCGCATTCCGCCTGGGCTCGCTCCCCATGTGCGCCGGGCTGTCGCTCCCCGTCGCGCGCGTGCGTCAACGCGACGCAGGCTCGCCCACCGCAGCGCGCCTCATGCTATGTTTCTCGCGTTCGCACGCTATTCATGACGCCCGTAGGAGGCACCCATGGAACCGACCATCCAGGAACGCATCCAGACCGATATGGTGATTGCCATGAAGGCAAAGGATGCCCCCACGCTCAGTACACTGCGGATGCTCAAGACCGCGCTGATGGAAGCCAAGACCGCCAAGTCCAGGGACGCGGTGCTGACGGCGGAGGAGGAGATCGAGATCCTGCAGCGCTACATCAAGAAGCGCCGCGAGACCATCGACCTCAACCTCAAGATCGCTCGCCCGGACCTGAACGATCCCGAGGAAGTCGAGATCGCGATCACTCAGAAATATCTGCCGGAGCCCATCTCGCAAGAGGCCCTCGCCCGCATCGTCCGGGACGCTGTCGCTTCGACCGGTGCGGTCGGCCCCAAGGAGATGGGCAAGGTGATCGGCGTGGTCATGGCGCAGGTGAAGGGGCGGGCCGAAGGCAACACCGTCTCGGCTCTGGTGAAAGCGGCGCTCGCCGGCTGAGTCGCTGCTCAGAAGCTCCCTGGCGCTGCCGCCGTGTCCGCCTGGGTCGGCTGTTCGGCCGGAACCATTGTTGGCGGGCCCTGCGGTTCGACCGCTGTGGACTCGGGCGTGAGGGGCAGCGGTGGCGGGTCGGGTAGTCCGAGTACCGCGCGGTAGTCCGCTTCCGAGAGCGCCCCACGGCGGCGGAGCCGCGATGCGATCATCCGTGCACGCCGCTCGATGCGCCGGTCAGGCGCGATGGGGGAGTAGCGTCGCGGATTGATGATGACTGCGGCGAGTCGCACCGATTGCAGCGCGGTGAGGCCCGAGGCGGAAGTTGCGAACCAGTGGCGGGCGGCGGCGTCCACGCCGTACACCCCATCGCCCCATTCGATCGAGTTGAGGTAGAGCTCGAAGATGCGCTTCTTGCTCAGGGCCTGCTCGAGTCGGAGCGCCAACAGCAGTTCCTTGAACTTGCGCGTGGGCGTGCGCTCCGTTCCGAGCCACAAGTTCTTCGCGAGTTGTTGCGTGATCGTGCTGCCGCCGCGCGCGAGGCGGCGCGTGCGCCAGTTCTTGCGGGCGCTGGCCTTGATCTCGTTCCAGTCGAGCCCGTCGTGCGAGAAGAACGCGTCGTCCTCCGACACGAGCACGGCGCGGCGCAGCGACGGGGCGATGCGCTCGTATGCCACCCAGTTCCGCCGTTCCACCGGGACTCGCCCATGCGCTCGGGCCTCGCGCTCGCGCTGGAGCATGAGTGCGGTGCGTTGCGGGACATGCGTGGCAAGGGAGCGTACATCGATGCTTGCGACCTCGAGCCACGCGAGGCCCACCAGTAGCAGCACGAGCGCTGCGAGGAGTAGCGCTGCGCGCCCGATCCAGCCCGACCAGCTGGGCCCGTTGACTCGGCGCGGGCCGCTCAACCTGCGGTCTGGCGCCCGATCACCACGGCGGTCATGTCGTCGTTCTGCGCTGCGTCGCCTCGGAACACCGCGACGGCTGCCATGATGCTCGCGATGATTTCGCCGGGGGTGCTCCCCGCACCGGCCGCCCAGAGCGCCTCCAGCCGCTCGTCGCCGTATTCCTGCAGGAACATGTCGACGGCTTCGGTGATGCCGTCGCTGAAGAGCAGCAACGAGTCCTCGGGGCCGAATGCCACGGTGGCTTCGAGATAGGGCGCCGCTTCGAAGATGCCCAGCGGCACACCGCCGGTCTTGAGCGTCTCGAGCGTGCCGTCGGCGCGGCGCAACAGCGGATAGTTGTGCCCGGCGTTCACATAGCGCAGCTGCCCCGTGGCGGGGTCGGCTTCGCCATAGAACAGCGTCACGAACTTGCCGCCCGCGGTGTTGCGCACCACTGCACGGTTCACCTGCCCGACCACCTCGAGCGGGGCGACTCGTCCGTCGCTGAAGGCACGCAAGGTACCCTGTACCGTCGAGACGAGCAGGGCGGCAGGCACGCCCTTGCCCGAGACATCCGCGATGACGATGCCCAGTCGGCCGTCGC
>JANLOU010000505.1:0-8732 GCA_031366735.1 Candidatus Eiseniibacteriota bacterium | reverse complement strand
CTCGGGTCGTGTCGCGGATCCCGAGGGAAGCGGGGGGCCGCTCGCGGGGCTCGTGCAGTCGCTTGCCGCTCGACCCTACTCGCTCGCGGTCGTGCTCGCGGTGGACCTGCCATTCGCCAACTCGGCAGCGCTGTGCGCGCTCCAAGCGCATCTCCAGCCCGGCGATGATGCGGTCATGGCGGCACCTGGCGGCATTCCGCAACCGCTCGCGGCATGGTATGCACCCGGGGCGGTCACACGCTTGGCGGCGGTGTTCGCCAGTGGCGAACGCAGTGTCACACGAGCGGTACTGGGGTTGCGCGTGCGGGTGGTGGATCCGGCGGTTCTGGCGACGATGCCGGGCGGCGAAGCCAGTTATTTCAATCTCAATACTCCGGCCGATCTGGAAGCGGCGGAGCGACGGTTGCGGGAGGGAGCGCAGTGAGCTTCGGCACGCACGAGGGTGGAATGACGCTGGCAGGCGTCCCGCTGGACCGAGTGCTCGAGCGTCTGCGCCGACTCGAGCCGAGCGCCCGCGCGTGTTGGCTCTACGATGTGGATGCATTCGCGGAACGCGCGCGGCGACTGCAACGCGCCGCCGCTCCGCTGCGCGCCGCGAACGCCTATGCGCTCAAGGCCAACCCATTGCCAGCATTGTTGGCACCGCTCCTGACCACGGGGCTCGAAGTGGATGCTGGCTCGATCGGCGAACTCGAGTTCGCGCGCGCGGCGGGATTCGGGCCAACCCGACGAACCCTCAGCGGGAATGGGCGCACTCCCGAGGAAGCCGCATGGGTGGCCCGCGAAGGGGTGGCGGCGGTCAGCGCGGATTCGCTTGCCGAGTTGGACCTACTCGAGGCTGCTGCCAGTGCCCGGGATGGTTGCGTGCGAGTGGTTCTGCGCGTCAATCCGGGGATCGCGACGCCCGGGCATCGGCATGTGGCCACCGGACACGACGAAGCCAAGTTCGGAGTGGCCCGCGAAGAGGCGCTCGAGGCTTGGAGTGCGCGTGCGCACTGGAAGCATCTGCGCATCGACGGATTGCACCTGCATGTTGGTTCACAGTTGCTCGATCGCGAGCCGCTCGTTGCCGCAGCGCAATCGGCCTTGGCGCTGGCGCAGGCGTCGGCTGACCGCGGCGCCCCACTTGCGCTCATCAATCTCGGGGGCGGCTTCGGCGTGGACTATGCGGCGCAGCGCGACGCGTTCCCGCTGGAGACGCATCTGATGCATCTGGCCGAATTGCCGGGGGCGCTGGGTTTCGAATGGCGCTTCGAACCGGGGCGTTGGCTGGTCGCGCCCGTGGGGGTTCTGCTCGCCGAGGTGTTGGCGGTCAAACTGCGGCGCGATGCGGGTGGCGAGCGACGGTTCGTCGTGCTCGCAGCGGGCATGAATGACCTGTTGCGGCCGGCGTTATACGGCGCGCGGCATCGCATGCTGCCCGTGCGCCCGAGATCAGGAGCCGAGACGAGCGCCACGGTCGTGGGGCCCGTCTGCGAGAGTGGCGATACGTTCGAGGCGTCAGCAATGCTACCGCCCCTGGAGGTGGGGGATGTCGTCGCGCTCCTGGACACGGGCGCGTACGGAGCGGTCATGTCCTCCAACTACAACGGTCGGCCCAAGCTCGCCGAGTTGGTGATCGTCGGGGGCGCGCTTCGCCGCGCGCGTCGCGGGGAGCTTGCCTCGGACCTGCTTGCACGCGTCACGACCGACCTGCTCGAAGCTCCATGAAAAAGCCCGCGCAGATTGGGCGCGGGCTTTTTCATGGGAACGAACGCGAGAAGTCAGACGGCGAGGCGCGGACGGCCTGCGATCAACAGGACGGCAGGGCTGGAGCCGAGATTCGCATACGCATGCATGCGGTGCGCCCGGAAGTGGATGGAATCGCCCTCGCGCAGAACGAATGGGCGGCCATCGATACGGACCTCGGCGACTCCCGAGAGCATCATGACCCACTCCTCGCCCTCGTGACGGTGCGAAAGCAGCGCCTCGCGCGCGATGGGAAGTGTGAATGTGTGCAGGCTCAGGCAGGCATCCTGCGTGGGCTCGGTCACCGCTTCGATCGTGGCGCCACCCCATTGCACGGTGTGCGATCGCCGCTCCGTGGCGCGCTTGACCGTAACCTCGGGCAACAGGCGCGGCTCGACCAGGGTCGCCGGACGCAGGCCCAGCGCAAGCGCGATCCGGCCCAGGGCGCCGACGGTCGGTGAGGCCTTGCCGCGTTCGATCTCCGAAACATGTGTGGCGGAGATGCCCCCCCGCTGTTCGAGATCCTTGAGCGTCATGCCGCGCGCGACACGCAGCATCTTGATCCGGCGACCCAGTTCGATCGGGGAGTGCTCGCGCGGTTCGAGCGGCGAACGCATGCTGGTGGTGGTGAGCGGAGTCGGATCATCGACTGGCGCGGTCATGCGCGGACTCATCGGGCCTCCGGGATGGGGCGGGTGCTGAAGACGAGAAATTCCGCGGGCTGCTCCCCCGTGGCTCGCAGGTGGTGCGCCTGCGAGAGTGAAGCCTGCATGGAATCCCCGGCCGAGAGCTGGACTTCGCTCTCGCCGATCGAAGCCGACACCGAGCCGCTCTGCAGCAGATAGATGACATCGCCTGGCAGATCCTCGGCGCTGAAGCGCAGTTCCGCCCGACCATCAGCCTCGAGCTTGATGCGATACGGGAACATGCCGCTGCCCGGGATGCCGGCGCTCAACTTCTCGGCGGTGACTCCGTCCCGGGGCGGTGTCTGGCCGTGCAGCTCGCGCAAGTGCGATGCGACTTCCTCGCGCTCCTCGGACTCGATGAAGAATGACGCATCGCGCTCGAGCGCCCGCGCGATCCGCACGAGCGCACCGATCGTGGGCGAGGTTCGGCCTCGTTCGATCTCGGACAGGTGGGTTGCAGACAGGCCGCACGAGTTCTCGACCTGCTTGAGCGTCATGCGGCGGTCGAGGCGCAGTTTGCGTATACGCCGACCAAGCTCTTCGACATCGATGATGGCTGCCATGGTTCCTTCGCGCTTCGGCCCGCGGAACAGGCCGATGTCATTGATCACCAATGCGGTTGAAGTCCGGACGGGATCGCGGCGGGGGCTGACGCGCGGACCTGAGCGGAGAGTGAGCACTCCGATGACAAGCGTAGGTTGCCACGCTGGCGGATGGACGGTCAAGGATAGTCGTGTCCATCCGGCATGACTATGTGCGACTCGGCTGGACCCAGTAGTGTGAGTCGGCGGGGGAGTGGTTTCAGCGTACTCCTTAAAGATTGTACGCGGCTCTCGCACGGCCTGTCCTGTCGGCAGCTTGACACCCCCGAAGCTTGCGGTGAGACTCCGCCGCCGTTGTTCACGCCGTCAACGCGTCCCATGCTCGACGCTGTCCACGCGGCCGGGCGGCCTACATTGTGAATCTTGGCGCAAAGTCGCGCGCTCCTTACCACGCTTCCTCCTTGCGGGAGTGATGGGATGGGAGTGGCCCACGGAAAAGAGGTGCCCTGTGCTTCAGGTCGTGTGCATCAAGCAAGTTGCGGATACCGAGACCCGGGTCAAGGTCGCCGCCGACGGGCGCACGCTCGATCCCGCCGGCGTGACCTGGATCCTGAATCCCTACGACGAGTTCGCGGTCGAAGCAGCGCTGCGGCTCAAGGAGGGGTTGGCCACAGGCGAGGTGGTCGTCGTTTCGCTCGGTGCGGCGGGTGTGCAGACCACGCTGCGCAATGCCCTTGCGATGGGAGCGGATCGTGCCCTCCACCTACGCAACGACACGCCCTCACCCGACGCGCTCGCCGTGGCCAGGTGCCTCGCCGACGCGATCCGGCCGCTCTCGCCCGGGCTGGTCTGGTTCGGCAAATCGGCGGTGGATGATGATGGCGCCCAGGTCGGCGCGATGGTGGCGGAGTTGCTCGGCCTGCCCTGCGTGACTGTGGTCGCGAAGTTCGAACACCGCGGCGCGACGGCGATCGTGGAGCGGGAGATCGAAGGCGGACGCGAGGTGATCGAGGTCGCGCTGCCCGCCGTGCTCACCACGGACAAGGGACTCAACGAGCCGCGCTATGCCTCCCTCAAGGGCATCATGGGCGCGAAGAAGAAGTCGATCGAGGAACGCGCCGTCGAGTTGGGTGCGCCGAATCTTGAAGTCGTGTCCATGCAACTGCCCGCGCCGCGGGCCGCGGGCCGCATCATTGGCGAAGGCGCGGCGGCGGTCCCCGAGTTGGTGCGCGTCCTGCGCGAAGAAGCCAAAGTCATCTGATGGGAGGCTGTCCATGAGCATCCTCGTCTTCATCGAGCAGCGCGACGGGCAGTTGCGCCCGGTTTCGCGCGAAGCGATCGGCGAGGCCGTGCGCCTCGCGGCGGCCCTGGGTGGTCCGGTCGTGGGAGTGTGTTGCGCGGCCGCCGACCCGGGACTCGCCGCGTTGGGCGAGGCCGGCGCCGATCAGGTGCTGTTCGCTCAACATGAGGCGTTCGGCACCTACGACGGCGCGGGCTATGCCGCGGCGGTGGCCGAGGCCGTGCAGCGAGTCGCGCCCAGCGCGGTGCTGTTCTCGGCGTCCGCGATGGGCAAGGATCTGGCGCCGCGCGTGGCCGCCAGATTGGGCGTGGGTCTCGCTTCGGATTGCACGATGGTGGTGGCCGAAGGAGATCGATTGGTCGCCACCCGGCCGGTTTTCGCGGGCAAGGCATTCCAAAAGGTCGCCTTCCCGCTCCGCCCAGCCCTCTTGTCGCTTCGGCCCAAGGTGTTCGCGGCGGCGGCCGTGCAGGTGGGACGCAGCGCGCTGGTCGAGCCAATCGCATTCGCCTGGGATGCCTCGGCGCCGCGCGCCAAGGTCACGGGTATGACGGGCGCGCAGGGGGGAAGACCGGACCTCACCGAGTCCGAGATCGTGGTTTCTGGCGGGCGAGGATTGAAGGGCCCCGAGCACTTCGCTCTTGTTGAGCAACTCGCGGATGCGCTCGGCGCAACGGTCGGCGCTTCGCGTGCGGTCGTGGATGCGGGCTGGCGCCCGCATGGCGAACAGGTGGGGCAGACCGGCCAGGTGGTCAGCCCGAAACTGTACATCGCGGTGGGCATCTCCGGAGCGATCCAACATCTCGCGGGCATGTCGAGCTCGCGTTGCATCGTCGCCATCAACAAGGATCCTGACGCGCCCATCTTCAAAGTCGCCGACTATGGCATTGTGGGTGACCTGTTCGAGATCCTGCCGGCACTGACCGCAGCGGTGAAGCAACTGCATTGAACGAGGTTGCACGGGCCCGTCGGCTTGACGGTCCTGTGGCATCCTCTTAGGGTGCGCTCGACGGCGCATGGAGCGTCGTCGATGCGACCGAAGGACCGACCGGAATGCTCGAATACCTGCCGGTATTGCTGTTCGTGATCGTTGCGCTGGGCTTCGGCGCCGTCACCATCGGCCTCTCCTCGATCATCGTTCCGATCCGCCGTAACGTGGTGAAGAACGACCCGTACGAATGCGGCGTGGATCCCGTCGGTAATGCGCGCGGCCGATTCAGCGTGAAGTTCTATCTGGTGGCCGTGTTGTTCATCCTCTTCGACATCGAGGCCGTGTTCCTCTACCCATGGGCCGTCTCGTTCAAACAACTCGGGCTGTATGGACTGATCGAGATGGTGCTGTTCATCGCGATCCTGCTTGCAGGGTATCTCTACCTGCTCAAGAAGCGGGCGCTCGAGTGGGAATGATGCCGCGCCTCCTCCCGTGCTCCATGACTACTCGCGTCGGAGAGGTGTGACCTCATGCCCAATCCCGAAGACCAGAACCCGTTCCGCACGCTGGTGCAGCCGGCGGCGCCCGTGGTGCCGACCTCGGACCTCATCATGCCGATGAGCGAAGGAGACCGGCTTCAGGATGAACTCGAGAAGGGCGTCCTGTTCACGAAGCTCGAGTCCATCGCAAGCTGGGCGGTGAACCAGGCCCGCGCGAATGCGATCTGGCCGCTGGGATTCGGGCTCGCCTGCTGCGCCATCGAGATGATGGCGATCGCGGGCCCGCGCTTCGATGTTTCGCGCTTTGGGGCCGAAGTGTTCCGTGGTTCGCCGCGCCAAGCCGACCTCATGATCGTGGCCGGCCGTGTGTCCATCAAGATGGCGCCGGTGCTGCGTCGCCTGTACGACCAGATGCCGGACCCCAAATGGGTCATCGCCATGGGCGCATGCAGCTCGTGCGGAGGGGTATTCAATAACTACGCCATCCTTCAGGGCGTCGATAAGATCGTGCCTGTCGATGTCTATGTTCCGGGCTGCCCACCGCGTCCTGAGGCGCTGCTGCATGGCATCATGAAGCTGCAGGAGAAGATCCTCGTCTCCAAGGTCGAGTTCGGCCCGATCGTCCCCCGCAAGAAGAAGGGGGCCGCCTGATGTCGCTGACCGCCGAGCGCATCGAGCAGAAGCTCCGCGAGCGATTCCCCGGGGCCGCGATCGAGCGTCAGGAGGGTGTGGCGGTGCGCGACCACACGCTGTATGTCCCGGCCGAGTCACTGGTCGAGATGTGCCTGTTCCTGCGCGACGATGACGAGTTGCAGTTCGCGATGCTGTCGTGGATGGGCGGCGCGGACTACATGCCACGCGTGCCGCGTTTCGAGACGATCTACAGTCTGCTCTCGCTGACGCACAATCAGCGCTTCACGCTCAAGGTGCGTGTCGGCGAAGAGAACCTGAAACTCCCGTCGGTCGTGAGCGTGTGGCCGACCGCGAACTGGCACGAGCGCGAAACATACGATTTCTATGGGCTGGAGTTCGTCGGGCATCCCGACATGACGCGCATCCTCCTTCCCGAGGACTGGGTGGGTTGGCCGCTGCGCAAGGACTCGCCGCTCGGGTATGAAGAAGTCGCGTTCACGCACAATACGCCGAACCGTCTGCTGCCCAGCCCGGCGCTCAAGAAGCTGGCGCCCAAGAAGGTCAAGTACCGTGCGCAATGAGACCATGACGCTGAACATGGGGCCCCAGCACCCCTCGACCCACGGCGTGCTTCGCGTGGCGCTCGAACTCGACGGTGAGACCATCGTCCAGTGCAAGCCCATGATCGGCTATCTCCACACGGGCATGGAGAAGCAGGCCGAGTACAAGACCTATACGCAGTCCATTCCGCAGACCGACCGGATGGACTACATCTCGCCGATGAGTAACAACCTTGCGTTCTGCCTGGCGACCGAGAAGCTCCTGGGCATCGAGCCACCGGCGCGCGTGCAGGCGATCCGCGTGCTCCTCGCCGAGCTCACTCGTATCAGCTCCCACTGTGTCTGGATGGGCACGCACGCCATCGATATCGGCGCGCTCACGGTGTTCTGGTACACCTTTCGCGAGCGCGAGAAGGTGTTGAGCATCTACGACATGGTTTCGGGCGCCCGCATGACTTCGTCATATTTCCGAGTCGGCGGTCTGTCCATGGACATTCCGGCGGGCTTCCTTGCTCGCTGCGAGAAGTTCGTGGACGAGATGCCCGCACACATCGACGAGTACGAGAAGTTGTTGAGCAAGAATCCCATCTGGTTGGCCCGCACCAAGGGTGTGGCTCCGATCTCGGCCAAGGACGGCATCGCGTGGGGGGTGACCGGTCCGTCGCTGCGCGGCTCCGGTGTGTGTTGGGACTTGCGCAAGAGTCAGCCCTACTCGGGCTACGAGACCTATGATTTCAATGTCGCACTGGGTTCCGTCGGCGATGCCTATGACCGCTACACGGTGCGCGTCACCGAGATGCGCGAGTCCACCCGCATCGCCAAGCAGGCCATCCAACGGATTCGGGAACTGGGCGAGGCCGGCGAATACCGCGTGCGCGATTTCAAGTATGTGCTGCCGCCCAAGGAAGAGGTGAAGACCTCGATGGAAGCCCTCATCCATCATTTCAAGATCGTGGCGCACGGGTTCTTCCCGCCGGTGGGCGAGGCCTACGCCGGGGTCGAAGCGCCCAAGGGCGAGCTCGGGTTCTACTTCGTGAGCGATGGTTCTTCGCGCCCTTGGCGTATGAAGGTCCGCTCCCCCTCGTTCGTCAATCTCCAAGCATTGCCCATCATGGTCGAAGGCAAGCTGGTGGCCGATGTGATCGCGGCGATCGGCAGCATCGACATCGTGCTTGGGGAGATCGATCGATGAGCCACGCCGACATGGTCATGCCCGTCGACGCACCCGAGATCCACGATTGGCCAGAAAAGCTCAAGCCCGCCGTGGCCGAGGCGATCTCGCACTATCCCGTCAAGCGTTCTGCCGTGTTGCCCTTGTTGTGGCTCGCGCAGACCGAATGGGGGTGGCTGCCGCCGGCCGCGCTGAGGCTTGTCGCACGGTCCCTGGAGCTGAACGAGCCCGAGGTGTTCGGCATCGCCACTTTCTACACCATGTTCAACCTGAAGCCCGTGGGGCGCCACCATCTTCAGGTGTGCATGACGCTCTCGTGTTCGCTGATGGGTGCGGACCGGTTGTTCCGTCAGCTGCAGAAGAAGCTGGGAGTGGGGCACGGCGAGACGACGCCGGATGGGCGCTTCACACTGCGCAAGGTGGAGTGCCTCGCCGCGTGTGGTTACGCGCCCTGTATGCAGGTGGGCTTCGACTATCACGAGAACCTCGATGAGGCGAAGGTCGACGCGCTGCTGGAGAGGCTCAAATGAGGGGCCCGCTGCTGTTCAAGGACATCGATACGCCCGGGCTGTGCGGGCTGGAGACCTACCGCCGGCTCGGGGGGTACGAGCCGCTTGCCGAGACACTGGGCAAGAGGTCGCCGGACGAGTGCATCGATGTCGTCAAGGCGTCCGGGTTGCGCGG
>JANLOU010000457.1:0-1985 GCA_031366735.1 Candidatus Eiseniibacteriota bacterium | reverse complement strand
ACGCGCAAGCCGCCGTACAGGAGCCCGGCGGACACCACCAGCAGCTCCCCCAGCATCGAGACGAGGATCGCGATGAACAGAGCCCGCAGGCGCCTTTGTCCCGACGCCGGCGCGGCGCGTTGCATGCTCTCGATGTTCATGAGCACGCCGACCATCGCGACCACGAGGTACATCAGGTAGATCTTGCCCAGCGCCCCGAACACCACCACCGCGCTCGGGCCGTTGCCGATCACCTCGCGCACAACGAACGGAGTGTTCGCGGTGGACGAGAGGATCGTGCACCCAATGAGTGAAAGCACCAGCGGGGCACCCGCGCTGCGCAGTTGCAATCGGGGTTCGGGCCGACCCAGCACCACGCTCAAGGTGAGCCACAGCCATGAAACCAGGGCGGAGACCCGAGCGAGATAGGTCGCCCACAATCGGGCCGAGGCCGGACCATCGGCGTGCACCAGCCCGAGCGTCCCCGCTTGGAACGCCGCCAGCGACAGGAATGCAGAGGCGAACAACAGGGTCGTGAGCCAATGCCCGCGACGCAGCAGCACGATGAGACCGATGGCGGCGAGCAACAGCGCGCTCGCAGTGACCACGGCCTCCTGGATGGGCGAAGCGTTCCAACTCCAGATCACGCCAGCCTCCGGGGGTCAGCGATGTGCGGCACCCAGACCCGTGAGCGCCAGCTCGGCTGCATGTCGCACGGTGGCGTTTCTGGCGGTTCGGCGCAACTCGCCATAGAGCCGGCGGGCGCGCTGCGAACCATTCGGCAGATGTTCGGCGATGCGCGCGGCACGCAGCGCACCATCCTCGGTGGTCGAGTCGCCGGGGAAACGACGCCACAGATCGACGAATGACGATTCGGCCAGGGCGCCACGGCCCAGGGCGAGCAGGACCTCGGCATGCACCACGCGCGCCTCGCGCTGGACCACGGGGTCGCGATTCGTGACCAGCAGGTGTCGCAGATTCGTGAGCGTCGCCTCCCCCTCGACCTGCGCCAGGTCGAACTCGCCCCGATCAAGGTGGTGTTGCACGATCCGGCGCAGTCCCTGGAACGCCATCGGGTCGGTGGGCGAAGCCGCGGCGAGCGTGCGGAACTCGCCGCGCGCGAGCTCCCAGCGGCCCAACCGTTCGAGCAGCAGGCCGCGGCGAAAGCGGGTCTCGGCCTCAAGCGGTCCGAGGGATTCCCAGCGCGCGAACACCGCGTCGTAGTTCGCCAGCGCTGAGTCGCTCCGATCCTGCTGCTCGTATGCAGCCGCCATCAGCAGCAACGCGGGACCGGCCACGCCGCGGCTGGGGTCGAGAGTGGCGGCCCAGCGAGCATAAGCGAAGACTGAATCCGGGCTGCGCAGCGCCAACGACTGTGCGGCAAGCGCCAGAACGCGGGTGGGCGCCTGCGAGCGAGGGGCAACCTGCAATGCCTGCCGCAATGCAGCCAGGGATCCCGGCACATCGCCCATCGCCCCCCGGACATCCGAGAGCGCCACCGCGAGCGCCGGTTTGTCGGGGGTGCCGGGGCGCCCGAGCGCGGCGGAGAATCGTTTTTCGGCGCCGCGCAACATCTCGGTCGCCTCTTCGCCTCGGCCGGATTCCTGCAACTCCCGCGCAAGGAACAGCGTCGTCGTGAGCAGACGGGTGCGAAGTCGCCGGGTGCGGGAGTCCACAAGCGGAGTGGAATCGACCACCGCGCGCAATGCGGCCAACTTCTCGTCGTGCTGACCCAGCCGCGCCAACGCCTCGGCTTCGGACAGCCGCGCATCGAGCACGACATCGGGAAGCGTGGAGTAGTCGACTGCAACCGCACGCCAGCGCGCGACCGCTTGGTCATCCCGTCCCTGGCGGGCCGCCAACTCGCCCAGCACCAGCGCGGCATCGCCGGAGGCCGCCGCGACATCACGCGCGGGCCCCCCGCCGGGAGCCAGAGGAGCCCAGCGCTCCGCGGGAAACTGGTCGAGTGCCTTCTGGAACCGACGCTCGAGCATCGCCCAGTCCTG
>JANLOU010000390.1:0-8598 GCA_031366735.1 Candidatus Eiseniibacteriota bacterium | reverse complement strand
GCGGTCTCGCGCACGCGCAGCGCGACCTCGAGCGCAGCATCACGCTTGTTGACGCCCCAGGTCCGGAACAATTGGTCCGCCTGGGTCCGGGCCAGTTCGATCCGACGCTCGCGCAGCAGCCGCACTCTCACATCGGTGCGTACTTCATCGAGGGGCCGGGCGACGATCTGTCCCCGCGCGGCGTCGAACGACGAGTAGTCGGCTTGGTGGCCGCGGTAGAACCGGTCAAGGTCCGCAGCGGAGGGTTCGGCGATCCGCATGGCGGCCGTGTCCGCGACGGCGTAGCGGAAACGCCAGGCCGGGCCCGTGAGCGAATCGCGAACGGACGCATACAAGCTGCGTTGTTCGTACTCCTCGTGGTGCAGGCGCGCGTCGGCACGCAGCTTACCGCGGATCTCCCGCGAGACTTCCGCAAGCGGGGCCAGGTGCGCAGGCGTCACATCGTCGACCCGCACGAGGAGAAACCCCTCGGTTCCGGGGATCGGGTCCAGCACCTGACCGGGCCGCGCGTGGAACACCTGAGCGTTCTGGGCGGCACTCCCCTGCCAGTAGCCCGGGAAGTTCTCGGTCTGCACCACGATGCCGGGACGGGCACCGCCGAGCGAGACGCAAGCCTCTTCGAAATCCAGCCCGCCTCGCGCCAAGGCCACCAGACTATCCCCCAGTTGCTTCATGCGCCGCGTCCATGCTTGCGCCGCCGCGGGGACATGCTTGAGTGACTCGGCCAGCGTCGGCGTGTTCGCGAATGCGATACTCAGTGTTGCACGGTCGGGACGCTGGAACTCCGCCACATGGGAGCGGTAATACTCCAGGATGCTCGTCTCGCGCGGCTCGGGGTAGCTGCCGTTGAACTCTCCCCGACGCAGCGAGAGGTAGTCGACCGTGGTCTTGCTCAACTCGCGGCGCGCATCGGCGCGAATCACGGCATCGTCGGGCCGCAGGCGTTGCTCGAGTCGCTCATTGAGCGCTCGCGCGGCCAACTGTTCGGAGATGCCTTGGATCGCCGCATCGTACTGCGGTTTCTGCGTGGTCTTGATGGCGAGCATGCGCGAGGCATCGAACTGACCGCCGGGGCTGAAGAAGGGATCCTTGCGCAGCTCGGCCTCCGCTTCGAGCGGGCTCACGGTGATCCCCGTGCGGCGGGCCTCCTGCGCCAGGAGTTGCACGCGGATGAGCGTCTCGAGTAGTTGCCTGCGGATCAAGTCACGCATCTCGACGGGAACTGCGCCCCTTCCAGCGAACTGCTGCATCGCCTGCGCCGCGCGGCGGTCGAAATCGTCCCGCGGAATCCTGCGCGTGCCGACCGTGGCGATCGCCGCGGGGGCGCTGCGCGGCGGAGCGCCGGGGCGGGTCTGGGCCCACGCCATCAGGCCGGGCAACGCCAGTGCGACCAGCACAAGTACGGTGAGACCTCTGCGTGCATTCACCGGATTCGATCTCCTGAGTATGGGACCCAATGCTTGACGATGTTCGAGACGCCACCTAGCTTAGCGACACTCATGTGGACGCTTGATACTTCGGCTGAAGTGCCGCACTGGCGGCAGAGTGCGCCGCCTGCCGGCGTGATCCTCGCGTTCTCCACCCGGCGGGGCGGAGTGAGTGTCGCGCCATTCGAATCTCTCAACCTGGGACGATCGACTCCCGACCTTCCGGAGTCGGTCCGCCTGAACCGCATCCGCCTGCTGCATGCCCTCGAACTCTCGCCCGAGAACCTTGCGACGGCCGGTCAGGTGCACGGCATCCGCGTGGTCGAGGCGACAGCGCCCGGGCACTTCCCCGCATGCGATGGGCTCGTCACACGGGTGCCCGGTCTGGCCCTGGCCGTGACCACCGCAGACTGCATGTCCTTGTTATTCACCGCCCCTGGCGCAGTCGCCGCGATCCACTCCGGCTGGCGCGGCGCAGCAGCGGGGATGCCCGTCGCAGCGCTCGACGCGATCTGTCGATTGAGCGGTTGTGCGCCAGCCGCGGTCGAGGTGCATTTCGGCCCCTCGGCCCGCGGTTGTTGCTATGAAGTCGATGAGGATGTTGCTGCCCGTTTCCCCGAGGCGGCACTGCGCCGCATCGAACCCAAGCCCCGACTGGACCTCCCCACGGCCACGCGGCTTGCGCTGCTAGATGCCGGTATGGCACCTGGTTCGGTGCACGATTGTGGTGCTTGTAGCATGTGCGAACCCTACTGGTACTTCTCCCACCGTGGCGACCGGGGCAGAACCGGCCGCATGTGGGGCGTCGCAGCGTTGGCCGAATGAGTGCGACGCAGCTTCTGGGCTGCCCGCCTCGACGGCCGCGAAGTATAGCAGTCCGGCGGGGGCTGCTGTCTTGACCCTGTCATGAACCCGGGCCTACGCTCCCCCGCGCTCCGTGCGGACCACCCGCCATCCCAACTTTTCGGAGGTTGTCATGAAGAAACTCCTCACATGGGGACTGCTCACCTTCACGCTGGGTGCGAGCCCCGCCCCCGTATCGGCTGCTGAGCCGCAGGTGGTGGTGCTCGAAACAGCTCAGGGCACCATCGTGATCCGGACAGCGGACGCTGCGGCCCCCAGGACCAGCGCGAACTTCCGCAAGCTGGCCCAGAAGGGGTTCTACGACGGCACCACATTCCACCGCGTGATCAAGGGCTTCATGATCCAGGGCGGGGATCCGCTCTCCAAGGATGCGAATCCATTCAATGACGGTCAGGGCGGACCGGGCTATACCATTCCTGCCGAGATCAAGCTCAAGCATGTGCGCGGAGCCGTCGCCACTGCTCGGCTGGGCGACGCCGCGAATCCGAAGAAAGCTTCCAGCGGCAGCCAATTCTTCATCTGTGTTGCGAACCAGGCCTCGTTGGACCGAGGCGGCTATACGGTCTTCGGGCAGGTGATCCAGGGCATGGACGCGGTCGATCGGATCGCGGCGTTGGCCGACCGACCAGGAATCGCGAAGACCGCAGCCGGCCCCAACCCCCAGAAGTTGGCGCTGATCAAGAAAGCGTATCTGGCGCCTCTGTCCAAGTATGTCGCAACACCGCGCCCGCCCGCTGGGGTCTCCGTCTCACCGGCAGCTCCGATGGACACCACCGCGCACTGATCCGCCGTCCCGCCCGAACCATGGATCCGCGCTTTCGGTCCTTCGACCGGGAGCGCGGATCCATCAGGGCGGGCTCCACTCGCTCAATCCAAGGGATTCGGTGAGCGTGAACCACCGCTCAAGCTTGGCCACATCCCCCGACTGGCCCTCGGCGGCCAGAGCGCGAGCGATCGCCGCCAGATCACGCCTGCCATCGCAAGCGAACCACGCGATATCCAACGCGGTGGAACCTAGATCGGCTTCGAGTTCGAGCCATGCTTCGCGCGTGGCAGCACTGGCCTCGTTCCACCCCGCGATCAGGTGGCGCATGGGAGCAGGCAGCACGCGCAGCCGTCGCACCGGAATGCGACCCAGAGGCATGACTTCTGCCGGCGGAGTTGGGGCTACGCGTGCAAGCGCCGGCAGGACCTCGGCTTCATGGAAGCCCTCCAGTTCGTCGGCGGCGATCGGGAGCGTCTGACGCAGGGCGCGCACACTCGGATGTTCGGCAGGAAGGTCACGCACCAACCGCTCGACGCTCGCCAGCGCAACCAGGCCGCGCAGCCGTTCCGTTTCGACTGCGTTCGCGGGCTCTGGCCGATCGAGCGCCACGAGCGTTCGGCGGCGGGCCGCGCGCGCCAGGACGAACAAGAGCCAGCGGATCTCCGCCGGTCCCGCCGAGGCGAGGAACGCCGCGTAGGCGGCGGCGCTTCGCGCCGCGAGCGCCAATGCAGCAGGATCGACCTGTTCGGGAGTGTCGAGCGTGCTGTGGTAGAAACGGTCGGGCCACTGGATCAGCATGGGGCAGGGAACGCCCACGGCGGGGTCGAGCCAGAGTGCATGATCGCTGCCTCCGGAATAGGGCACCTCTCCCATGCGCACCATCGAATAGTGTCCGGGGCCGGAGTAGTTCGTCACCCAGTCCTGAGCCGCGTGGCGGATGCGGAGCAGCAGTTCCTCGGCAAAACTGGCGGCGAAGTGCGGCGGGTGCTCCAACAGCAGCGTGCTGCCACAGCGCGCCTGATCCTCGCCAACCATATCCAGATTGAGCGCTGCGACGGTACGAGCGGCGCGGGCGGGATCACCCCCGAGCCAAGCATAAGTGCCCGTGAACTCCGGCATCCAGAGGAACCGCACCGTGCGACGCGGCTCGGGCCATGCCGAGGTCGCGGCCAGCGCCTGCAACGCACGCGCACACTCCAGCACCGCCGCCACACCGGAGCCATTGTCGTTCGCGCTGGGTTGTGGATGGCAGAGATGGGCGGTGAGCAGGATCTCGCCGGGAACCGATCCGGGAATCGTCGCCGTGACCAGCGGGATCTCGGTGGCGAATCGCTCGCTCTGGATCTCGACCTCGAGTGTGAGTGCCTCACCTTCGGCCAGGCGCGCTCGAACACCTGCGCCGCGCGCAGGCGAGAGCACGAAGCCCCAGCCGCGCGGCTGATTGCCCTGCCACCAGAACGAGGTGTAGGCGAGCGAATCGCGGTCATGCTGCTCCGTTCGCACGGGAGGCACCAGACGCCGACCATCGCTCAACAATCCCACCGCGCCGCGCTCCACGACGGCCAACTGGTGCACCCGGTGCACGCTCCCGCTCGTCAGCACGGCACAGCCTCGGACATCGAGATGCTCGTAGTGGGCGGGGTGCGTGCCGTCATTCAGCACCACCACGGGGTAGCGACCTTGCGCGGGCGAACTGCGCTGGATGAGCGAGAGCGGTTGGGACGCGAACGAGGCAAGCGGTTCAACCCCGGCGGAACCCCGCAGCACGGCCTCGGCGCGCGTGCAGCGCCAGCCCTCGGCCATGGGGAATCCCAAGTAGCGCACGATGCCATCGGCGGGCACGGGCACCACTTCGGGTTCGAGCCCGCTGCGGCGGAGCTCTTCCACGAGCCAGCGCGCCGCATCGTCGTAGCCCGGACTGGCCTGGATGCGGTGGTGTCGGGCAATCTCGGTCACGGCGTCCTTCGCGCGGACCCCCGACACCAGCGGGCGCAACGACTCGAGGATGGTCTCAAACGACATCGGGGGTCTCCCGTGATCGGCGACGACGCCAGGCCAATAGGATTGCCAGTGCCAGTGGTATTCCATACTCCAGCCACCTCCAAGCGAGCGGGAGATGAAAGCGAGCCTGTTCGTGCGGCGGTGCGAACACTCCATAAGAAAGCAGCGTCAGCGCGGACAGAAGCAACCACGGCGTCGAAATCCTGAGCGGTTCGAAGATCATGGCCCAACCCAGATACCACGGGTGCAGTACGGGACCCAGGAGCAGTGTCGCCCGCACGGCGTCGCGAGCGCTGTCGAGGACTTCACGCCGCCGCAACAGCAGGATCGTCGCGAACGCGACCAGGAGGCCCGCCACCACGATGCGGGCACGGTCGTCACCCAGAGCGAGCGCCACATAGTGGAATAGCAGCTCATTGTTCCGCCAATGCGCGGCGTACGCGGCCAGGCCGGAGCCCTCCCCCCGCGTGAGCCAGACGAATGCCCCGAGCCCCGGGCCGAGCACGGCGAGCGCGACCCAACGCGCGCGCCATGGCCACCGCCACCAGAGGAAGGGCAGCGCCACGAGCGGCACCAGCTTGATGAGGACCGCCGCCGAGAGCGCAAGGGCCGAGCCCACGGGGCGTCGTTCCATCCAGTAGAGGCCCAGCGCCAAGCCGAGCAATGCGGTGGGATCGTGATGGCCGCTGCCTGCGTACTCGGCGACGACCAATGGATTCCATGCGTAGGCGATCGCACCGAGCGCCGAGCCGCTTCGCTTCTCGCACCAACGCGCGAGCAGCGCCACCAAGGCGAGATCATGCAGCAGAATCCAGAACTTCATGGCGGCGACCGTGGGCGAGAGCGCGGCGACGAATGCGAATCCCAGTTCGGCCAAGGGCGGATAAATAGCGCTCAACTCGGGGTGGTTCACGCGCGGGTGGATAACCGCGTCGCGAAGGGGCTTGAGGACGGGGTCGTTCGGTGCGTGGGCATAGGGGTTGTGCCCCTGGGCCATCACATGCCCTTCCCAGACATATCGGTAGATGTCATCCGAGAGAGTCGGCGGGGTCGTGATGACGGCCGCTCGCAATACGAATGCGACCACGACCACGAAGACGCCCGTGTGGGGCAGCATGCGGTACCGCGCGGAGCGAGCGAGCGTGAGCGCGAGGAACACGAACGCCACGGCCATCAGGATCTGGAAGCGCCCGAGTTCCGCTCGCCAGGACGGGAGCGCGCCAGCCAGCGTGAAGCAGAGCGCCAAGCCCGCGGCCAAAGCGCCGAGTTCGAGCGCCTGCGGCCAACGCGGAGCGCCGGCTCCTCCGGGTACCAAGGTGAGGCGCGCGGGCGTCATTGCGGGGCTCGGCGCGGGTGACCGTTCAGCGCCCTGCCGGGACCCGGACGGTCAGCGCCCTGGTGGCGGTGTTGCCGGCCATGTCCACGGCTCGGATGCTCAAGAGATGCTCCCCCGCTGCGAGGTCACCGAGCGAAGTGCGGAAGCGCAAGGGACTCGTGTCCGCGAATCCGCCCTCGGGAGCGAGTGTGCGCCACGGGCCGTCGTCGATGGCCAGTTCAAGCCGTGTGAGCGGGCCGGCCGCATCTGCTGCGGAACCTTCGATGGTGATTCCGTTGGCGTGCCCCGTCCCGGTGAACGCGGTGATCTCGGGCGGGGTGTTGTCGACCCGGAAGATCTCGCTCAAGGCCTCACCCGAGAGATCCTCACCCACGGCGTTGCCGGGCGCATCCGATGCCACCACGCGCAGGACATAGGAACCGTCAGGAATGGTGGTGGTGTTCCAAGTGTAGAGCGCAGCCTCGAGATCCTTGCCGATCTCCACCCACGCTTGCGAGCCGCGCGGCTGCAGGAGGACGCGATAGCGCAGCGCATCGCCATTGGGATCCACGCCACGCCAGGTCAGCGTGCGCAACCCTCGCGCCCACACCGGCAGGTCGCGCAATCCCTTATTGGCTGCAAGCGTCACGGAGTATTCGACCTTCTGGCCGCTGGGCAAGGTCTGCGTCACCGCTTCGGTGCGTGCGCCCAACTCTCCTTCGCGGATGTCGCGGCCCTGCATGGCGACGCTCAGATCCTCGACCCGGGGCGGAAGGTTATCCTCGCGATAGGCCAGCGAAACCTGATCGACCCGCGCGGCCGCGTCCCGCAAGGAGAGCTTCCATTGCAGATACCGTGCTGCGGGCGACTGCACCCGATTCCCGGATGCCAAGCCAGCCCATGTGCTCCAGGTAGTATCGGGAGTATCTGTATTCCCCGAGCGCGTCGAGAACTCCGCGCTGCCGGCACCCTCCCAGAACAGTCGGCCGAATCGGGCGAAGCGGCGCGCATCGAGCGCGCCCTGGATGAGTTCCCCCTGCGACGCGGTACCGGGGCCAAGTCGCTGGACGGTGGCTGGATTCGAAGTCCCTGCGTACAGGGCGCCGTCCTTGCCGACCGCGAGGGCGGTCACCTGCCCTGCGGACGGAGCGAGGAGTTGCGCTGCACCGTTCGCCCGCTCGATGCGGAATACGCCGGCCCGATTGCCCGTCGCGACCCGCAGGCCGTCGGGCCGCCAGGCCAGCGCGTACACCATGGGCTGCGGGGAAGTCCACCACGCGACCCCGGCGCTGTCGGGCGCGATACGGTAGAGCACGGCGCGCCCACCGCTCACCGCGGCGCGCGAGGGTGAGGGTCCGGGACCATCCTCGCCCTCTTCGGTGCTCCCACTCACCGCCGTGGCACTGAGCGCCGCAGCCCAGAGTACGCCCTGCGGATCCACCGCGAGTGCGCGCACTTCATCCTCCGCGGCGTCGAACACGGTGCTCGCGTGTCCGTCCGCTCGGACGCGCACGATGCGCCCCTTCGAATCACCGCCGGCATATACCCCGCCGGCGCCATCGCTCGCGATCGAGATGAGGTTGCTCTCCTCGGTATCCAGTAGCGTCCGCACCTTGCCCTGCTCGATCCGCAGCAGTCGCCCCTTGGTCCCGGTCGCGGCGTACCACGCACCCTTGCCGGCTGCCGCCAGTGCCCACACATACTTCTCGCCGGTCGCCGCGACGCGTGCGGTATCGCCCTTGGCACCGATCCGGTAGACCAGTCCCTCCGGCCCTGTCCCCGCGATCACCCCATCGCCATCCGCGAGCAGGCAGAACACTTCGCCCGCGGCGAGTCGGACCCACGGGCGGATGCCGCCCGTCGCCGTCCAGCGATCGATCCGCCCGTGGTCACCGCCGATGGCCACGGAACCGTCCGGCAACACCGCCATGGCCCACAATGTGCGCAGGCTGTCGGCCGATCGGCTCGTGACCACTGGGCCAAGCGTGAGCGAGCCGTCGGCATGCACCGCAATGCCGCGAGCCTCGGCGCGGGCGTAGTCCAACGGGGCGTCACTCATCCACCATTGTGTCTCGGCAGCGGTCGCGCGCTTCGGCAGGGCCAGCAGCGCGGCGAAGATCAGTAGCATAGCGAATCGCGACATGTCAGTCCGGTCCTCTCGAGGCCTAAGGCGACTTCGTCTCCACATTCACTTCGAGCAGGATCTCGCCCCGCACGGCGCCCGG
>JANLOU010000388.1:0-1898 GCA_031366735.1 Candidatus Eiseniibacteriota bacterium | reverse complement strand
CACCCCGGGGCCCGCTGGCCCACCCGGCGCTGGGCGCCCGAGCACTTCGCCGCGCTGGCCACCCGGATGCTCGCGGCGCACGCGGACACGGTCGCGTTGATCACCGCTGGCCCCGGTGAGGGCGCGATCGCGGAGCAGGTGGTCGCTGCGCTCCCTGCGGCTCGCGCTCGGATCATCGTCGACTGGTCGCTCACCCGCTTCGTCGCGCTGCAATCATTGTGCGCCGCCTTCGTCTGCGGCGACACGGGACCCCTGCACACCTCGGTTGCCGCAGGCGCGAGGACACTCGGCCTGATCAGCCGCAACCGCCCTGCCATGTTCTTCCCCTACCCCAGCGAAGCGGGCCACCGAGCCCACTACGCCAGGGTCGAATGCAGCCCCTGCCACCGCGACGAATGCAGTGACCTGCGCTGCCTCACGCGACTCACGGTCGAAGGTGCATGGCAGTTGTTGGATGAGATGCTGACTGGACCGTGAGCGCGATTTCCACCCCGACCCTGTGCTACCTTGATGCTCGTCCTCGGCGCAGCCATCCCCCAGCAGCGGAGCGCGCATGGTCCGACCCATCATCACGTTCACTTCTGATTTTGGCCATCAGGACTGGTTCGTCGGCGTCGTGCATGGCGTCATCCTTGGGATCGCACCCGACGCGCATGTCGTCGATCTGCATCACGGCATCCCGGCCGGATCGGTCGCTCGCGGCGCATTCGTGCTCGAGGCCGCCGCGCAGGATTTCCCCCCCGGCACCATCCATCTGGCCGTGGTCGACCCCGGGGTGGGGACCGATCGGCGCGCGCTGGGCGTGAGTGCGCGCGGTCAGACCTGGGTCGGCCCCGACAATGGCCTGCTCGAATGGGCGCTGGCCTCACCCGATGCGCAGGTCCACTCGCTCACCGAGGAACAGTGGTTCCGCCGGCCCATCAGCCGCACCTTCCATGGGCGCGATGTGTTCGCTCCCGTTGCCGCGCATCTGGCGCGCGGTGTGTCGGTGGGCTCGTTCGGCCCCCGCGTGCTCAATCCCGTGCGGCTGCCGGCCCATGCGCCCGTGCTGCGTGGCGACGCGCTCGAGGGCCATGTGGTGGCGATCGACCGCTTCGGCAATGCGCTCACCGACCTGACGGCTGAGGCGCTGGCCAAAGCGTTCGGCGCGGACACGCCGGATGAATGCTTCGAGATCGCCCTGTTCGAGCGCAATATCCAAGGCCTCGCTCGCTCGTACGGCGACGCCCCGGTGGGGACCCTCGTCGCCATCCTCGGCTCCAGTGGCCGCATCGAGATCGCGCAGGTGGGCGGCCACGCGGCCGAACGACTGGGCATCGGCGAGCGTGACCCCATTCTGGTGCGGCGGCGTGCCCAGCAAGCTCCGGTGAGTTAGCCTTGCGCAGCCCTCTGATTCCACACGCCGCCGTTGCCATCCACCTTGCCCTCGCGATGGGATTCCTGCTCATGTCCAACCCTGCCTCCGCCGCCGCTGCGACGACGCCTCCGGTCGCTGAGAAGCGCCCCCAGACCTCGACCCTGCACGGCGACCCTCGTGTGGATGATTACGGTTGGCTGCGCGAGCGGACCGACCCGCGGACCATCCCCTACCTGGAAGCCGAGAATGCCTACACCGAGGCGATGACGGCGGACACCAAGCCATTCCAGGACGCGTTGTACAAGGAGATGCTCGGACGCATCCAGCAAACGGACATGGCGGTGCCCTACCGCAAGGGCTCCTACCTGTATTACTCACGCACCATCGAGGGCCAACAGTACGCGGTCTTCTGCCGACGCAAGCCGGCAGCGGATGCTCCCGAGGAAGTGATGCTCGACTTGAACGCGATGGCCGTGGGCCTGCCGTTCATGGCGATCGGCGACTTCGAGGTGAGCCCCGACGAGACCAAGTTGGCGTACTC